>JAIRUO010000232.1 GCA_031254385.1 Treponema sp.
GGTAGCGGAATAAGTGCATATTATTATAAAGATTTATATGATCATCCTGCTGCCACATATATAAATAATGTAAGAATACCGTATCTAGTTTTGCAAGGCTCAGCCGATTTCCAGGTAAAACCGGATAAAGATTTTGCTTTGTACAAGGAACTGCTTGCAGGACGTGATAATGTAACTTTCATTTTATATGAAGGACTTAACCACATGTTTATAACATCAACAACCGGATATATTGATGAATATAATACTCCAGGAAATGTTGACAGGCAGGTTTTGAGAGATATAGTCGATTGGATAAAGATGACGAACTAATCGTTACATAACAGGTAACGCGCACTTCCCATTCTCCACTCCCTACTCCCCACTCCCTACTCCCCAATTCAAAGCCCGTTCCTGCGCCGCGATAATCCTGTCGCACCAGCTGTCAAATTCGGGGTCTTCTGTCTGATATTCTTTGTGTGATAGCACATAATCCACGGCTTTCTTTACGCCTTCGTCAAAGCGTAGTTTTGCACGGAAGCCGGGAACCAGCCGTTTGAGTTTTGTGTTGTCAAAGACCACGGAATTTGATTTATCGCCTAACAAGGAACCACGGAAATCGTAAGGCTTTTCCAATAAAAGGTCGGCCTGGGCCAGAAACTCGCTGGAAATATGTACGGCCTTAAGCGGCACATTCAGAGCACTGGCAATGGCCTCGTAAATCTGGTTCCAGGTAAGGGTCTCGTCAGAAGTAATCTGTACTGATTCGCCTATGGCATGGATGTTCCCCATTAGTCCCACAAAGGCCGCTGCAAAGTCGGTGTTAAACGTCATCGTCCATAAGCTGGTTCCATCGCCGTGAATGATAACCGGTTTGCCGTCCATCATGCGTTTGACCACCTGCCAGCTTCCGTTCGCGCCGTGGATGCCAACAGGCACCCTGCGCTCATCATAAGTGTGACTCGGCAGAACCATAGTAACGGGAAAGCCTTCTTCCCGGTATTTGGACATAAAGAACTCCTCGCAGGCAATCTTGTTACGCGAATATTGCCAGAATGGGTTAGCGTGGGGAGTACTTTCGGAAATACGGTAATCCGCCGGGGGCTTCTGATAAACAGACGCTGAACTGATATAGATGTACTGTTTTGTTTTGCCCTTAAAAAGCCGGTAGTCCCTTTCAGCCTGGGCAGTGTTAAAAACTATAAAATCCGCCACTACATCAAAGGAATGCTTTTGCAGTTTGGCCGAGGTGTCAGCTTCATCATTAATATCGCAGATAAGCTCTTTTGTCCCGGCAGGCAGCACCTCATTTCGGTTCCCCCGGTTGAGTATCCACAAGTCCCAGCCCTTTTCGCTTATCTTCCTTGCGATTGCCGCGCTAATAGTACCTGTCCCGCCAATCAATAAAACCTTCATATAATGCCCCTTGATCTATAAATACAATTTTATGCAAAATAAGGATATCATGCAATATAGAAAATTTGGAAAAACAGGATATCAGGTATCGGCCCTTGGAATGGGGTGCATGAGGCTCCCCAGAATTATTACCAAGGATAATGAAGCGATAGTTGACCGGGAAAAAGCCTGGGAGATGATCCGTTACGCGGCAGACCACGGGGTAAATTATTTTGATACTGCCTACGGTTATCATAACAAGACCAGCGAAGAAGTGCTGGGTGAGGCCCTAGAAGGCGGACGCCGGGAAAAGGTGAAAATCGCCACTAAACAGCCTTTTGGCACCATGAAGGATCTAAAGTCCGGCGGCGGCGCGACCATCTTGGATAATGCGCGGCGCAATCTGGAAAATACGCTCAAAAAACTCCGCACCAGCTATATTGATATGTACCTGATCCACGGTCTGGGTAAAGGCAGCTTTGAAGACGTTAAAAAAGAAAAGGTCATTGATGAGTACGAAAAGTTTCGTGCAGAGGGCCTTATCAAGGGCATAGCTTTTTCTTTTCATGGAAAATACCCAGACTTTAAAGAGATACTGGAGTTTTACGATTGGGATATGTGCCAGATACAGCAGAATTTTATGGATGTGGAACGGGAGGCCACTGAAGAGGGCATACGCCTGGCAGGAAAAAAGGGCTGTGCACTGGTGATAATGGAACCGCTCAGGGGCGGGCTTCTGGCTGCGCCGCCTCAAGCTGTCCAGGCAATTTACGATGAGTACCCGGTAAAGCACAGCGGCTTTGAGTGGGCTTTTAGGCACTGCCTTAATTATCCGGAAGTAAGCACCATTTTAAGCGGCGTCTCCAGCCTGGATCAGCTTAAGGAAGATATAGAGATTTTCTCCAAGATCGACGCAACTCCCCATTGCCTAAAAGATGAAGACAAGCAGCTTCTAGTCCGGGTCAAAGAAAAGTACCATTCGCTAAAATCCATTCCCTGTACTGCCTGCGAATACTGCCTTCCCTGTCCCAAAGGGGTGCACATACCTGGAGTCTTTGCCCGTTACAATGACGGCGCAATGTTCGGCAGCTTTGAGCCGCCCAAGAGGAGCTATAAATTTATGACAAATGCAAATCATGACGCTTCTCACTGTGAAGCCTGCGGCGAATGTGTAAAGAAATGCCCACAGAATATGGACATTATTAATCAGCTAAAAACTGCTCACGAAGCGCTTAAAGGCGGATTCTTATAAGTTTTTCGGGCAACCCGGATTTGAACCGGGGACCCCAAGTCCCCCAGACTTGTACGCTAAACCAACTGCGCTATTGCCCGAATTTGTCCATTTTACAGGACTTCACGAAGATACCATAATATTCTAATATAGTCAATGGGCATAAAAACGGCATCCTTGCCGGTTTTATGCCTCGACGAATGTTTCACATTCGTCAGCACTACAACCAGCGGCATCCATGCCGCATAGAGAGGATGCATTTGTTTCCAAATGGCAAAATGAAGGCGCTTACTTTGAGTTACGATGATGGGGTGGAGCAGGATCGAAGGCTTATTGAAATCCTAAACCGTTACGGTATTAAGGGGACTTTTAACATTAATAGCGGCCTGCAGAGCGGCGCTAATAAATTTCAAAAGGGCGAGGTAGCTATACGGCGCATGAATGTGCGTACCCTGCCGGACCTCTATAAGGGCCATGAAGTTGCGGTTCATTGCCTTACCCATCCTCATCTGGAAAGCCTTGATAAAGAAACTATGATAAATGAGCTTGAGCAGGATAAGCTCAACCTGGAGCGTATATTCAGGACAGAAATCTACGGTATGGCTTATCCATACGGAACCTTCAATGATTTGGTTGTTGAAATAGTCCGGGAATGTGATCTGCGCTATGCTCGCGGCGTTATAAGCACCATGTCCTTTGACATACCTGATGACCTTCTGAGGTTTCAGCCTACTGTTCATCACAAGGATGCCAGCCTTATGGAACTGGCCGAGGCGTTTATTAAATTGCAGCCTTCTAAGCCTCAAGTTTTTTATTTGTGGGGGCACAGTTACGAATTCGATGTTGAGAATAACTGGCAGGTAATAGAGGATTTTTGCCGCCTATTGGCTGACCGGGAAGACATTTTCTATGCTACTAACGCAGAAGCCTTGCTTGGGGTCGCGCTAAAATAAAAAGACCGCTATAATAACAGTATGCCATCGCAGGTTCTGCATACCCTTTTTGGGGAAGACATAATAACCGGAATCCATCGCCTCATTGTACCGCGTTACGGGATAATCGCGGACAAGGCCCTGGAAAAGATTCAGGTTGTGTATAAAACCGCTTTTACCCTGGGCTGCCAGGGGCCTGATATTTTCTACCATAACCGGCGTCGGCCTGTTGGCCTTGAATACGGCAGCCTGCTCCACCGCCGGGGCGCGGGGATCTTTACTGCGGGGCTTCTCAGAATGAGTCTTCCCGATCCTCCGCCAGACGAAGAAGACATACGGAAAGGCAGAAGGGAAAAGGGAATAAACGCGCTGGGCGCTTATGCCCTTGGCTTTATGACCCACGCCATTCTGGATCGCGCTGCCCATCCTTATATTGTTTACAAGACCGCTTATGTTCCTCCAGTAAAGAATGTTACTCGCCAATTTGCACATTATCATATGTTCTTTGAACGCATTCTGGATGTGCTAATGCTTAAAGAGCTTAGGGGAGAGGAGATTGTTTCCTGGGATCAGGAGAAGATACTGGCAGAGATATGCGAAAAGCCGCCCCTTGGTTTTAGGGAACTGTTGGCCCGCGCCCTGGAATTGGCTTTTCCAGAAAGGGCCGGCAAAGACAGCAAACTCAGCCTCCGCATAGAAAACACCCTGGACGATTGCGCAAGATTTTACCGCATGACCGCTCCGCATGCAACAAGTTACCTTAACGCTCAGGCAGACCGAACTAATCTTACGTATGAAAGGATTGCTTATCTCTTTCCAGAGAATCTTAATGAATCAAACAGCGGCATTGATTTCCTTAACCTAAAACACGCTCCCTGGCATTATCCGCTTGAAGGAAGCGCACCGGATAACCGTTCATTCCCCGACCTCTATTCACAAGCCGTAGAGTCTGCCGTTGAATCAATTAGTCCCGTGATCACCGCCTACCTTGATACAGGGATTTTCCCCATTGCCGAAGCCGCCCGCGCCATAGGCAACCACGGCCTTTCCATCATTGATAAAGAAAACGGCAAACCCTGCGCACCAAGCCTATCTGCGCCTTTGCCTTTGGAAGAAGTGATTGAGGAACAGGCGATACTTAGGGGGGTAGGGAGTTAGGGGGATAGGGGGTTAGAGTAGTTATTCGAACTATTGGGGTACTACT
This sequence comes from Treponema sp., assembly GCA_031254385.1. The sequence goes on from JAIRUO010000232.1 coordinate 4,742, forward strand.
CAGAAGTATCGCCATATTTCGAATAACAATACCTAGTCCCTAATCCCTAACCTCCTAATCCCTAAATCTTCAGCACACTCTTGTCGTAGTCCGAAGGCGGAATGTAGCCTAGTAGATTTATGCAGGTGGCGGCTATTGAACTGATGCCTAAGCCTTCGTTGAGGTCGCCTTCGCCGGGCTTGTTGGGGTATTCGCCTTTGCACTCGGGGTCGTAGATTACGCAGGGTACGGGGTTAAGGCTGTGGGCTGTTTTGGGTTTGGGAGTACCGTCTTTGTTAAGGGTAACCGTGCCTTTTTTGTCGTGCTCGTACATGTCGTCGCTGTTGCC
>JAIRUO010000293.1 GCA_031254385.1 Treponema sp.
ATAAACATAAATTTTTTATTGACAAATATGATATAGTTTTATATTATATTTGATATAATATAGGCTTTTTTGCCTAAATTTATATCATTTTTGATGCTTTTTTAAGAATGTATTGAAAAACACAAAGGCATCAACCAAGGAGGCCACTGTGAAAACAATGGTAAATAAAAGGTTCTGGCTGGGAATATCGGTAATGGCGCTGGTATTGTGTTTATTCCTTATCGGATGTACCACTTTTCAGGCATCAGGGTTACAAATGGGGCTGGTGATCAATGGTCAACGGTATGAAAAAATTGGGGACTTTTCCGAGAAGGAATGGACAAATAGATTCCTTGGATGGGGAGGTGCTGGAGGGACTTTGTTTAATTTATCATCAGGTGCAGCCGATCCGAAGGTTAGAGAAGCTGTTGAAAAAAACATCAGAAGACTTGGAGGGGATGCGGCGATAGATGTAAAAATTAAATATGGATCAAATCCCCTGCAGTGGTTCCTATCAGGAATAACCTTATGGATATGGGTACCCGGTACGGTTACCGTTACCGGCACAGTTGTAAAGGCAATAAACTGAAATATCAAAAGAGACATCGTGCTGTCCGCGGCATGGTGTCTTGTAACTGTTCACGTCTAAGTTTTAAGCCCTTTATTTCAAGCAGCCTTAGCCTTCCGCCCAGAGCCGGATTAGTTCAGCTGTAAGGGCGGAAGCGGCTGCTAATTCTTCAACGGATAGCCATTCCAGGCGGCTGTGCATATTACGGCCGCCGGTAAAGTAGTTGGGCGTGGGTATGCCCAGCTCCGTAAGGCGGGACCCGTCGGTTCCGCCGCGGATTGGTTTTTGGTTTATTTCTAGACCTAGATTGTTAAACGCCTGTTGTAGTTTTTCATATACGCGGGGTTCCTCGTTTATTTTTTCCTTCATATTTAAGTATTGGACTTTTGAATTCACCGTTACTTTACCAGCGGGGAACTGGGCTTCAACGGCCCTGGCAAAAGTTTCCAGATTGGCAATGCGTTTTTCGGCATTCTTGCTATCGAAGTCGCGTATAAATACTTCCAGACTGGCTTTTTCGATTTCACCTTTTATCTCCAGAGGGCAGTAGTAGCCATAATAGCCGTCAGTGGCCTCTGGGCTTTCAGAGCGGGGGAGCATCGCGGCAAAAACCGCTGCCATTAAACAGGCATTGGCCATTATTCCACGGGCAGTGCCCAAATGAATGGACTTTCCGGTGAATTCGATATTCGCGCCCCAGGCGTTAAAGCACTCAATTTCCAGTTCTCCCATTGGCCCGCCGTCCACCGTATAACAGGCTTTGGATTTTAGGCTTTCCAGAGGGAAATCGGGGAGACCTTTGCCTGTTTCCTCGTCCGGCGTAAAGATAAGCTCTACCAGGCCGTGTTCAATTTCAGGATGAGTACAAAGGTATTCGGCGGCACCCATGATCGCCGCGATTCCGGCCTTGTCGTCAGCGCCAAGCAGGGTATGCCCGCCAGAATGTACCAGGGCCTTTCCCTTATGCGCCGCTAATCCCGCGTCCAGGCTAGGGTCCAGAACCAGGCCATGAGCAAGCTGAATTGGCTTTCCGTTGTATGATTCGACAAGAACGGGCTTTACATCCTTGCCGCTCACTTCGCTAGAAGTATCAAGATGGGCCAAAAACCCAATACTCGGAACACTTTCTTTGCCTTTGCTTGCGGGAAGACGGGCTATCACATAGCAGTTATCTGTAACGGTAACGTCAGAGATGCCCATGCCGCGCAGTTCTTCTGCAAGGGCCTTGGCAAACACAAATTGGCCAGGCGTTGACGGGGTTTCCTCAATATGGCGGTCGCTTTCAGTATAGTATGTAACGTATTTCAAGAACCGTTTAAGAGATAAATCAATAAAAAGATTCAGACTTGCATCTTTGAGTATATTCATGGTTAAGATTATAAGTGAATAAGACTCTGTTGTAAATCCGCTCGATTTTCTATAATATCATATAGAAGAATATGAATTTTGATTGGCAAGGAATACTGTATATACTTCCGGGCATAATACTCGGCCTTACGCTCCATGAATTTTGCCATGCCTGGGCCAGTTTTAAGCTAGGCGATGATACAGCCAAATCCCAGGGGCGGCTCACTTTAAACCCCCTAAAACACATAGATCCTATAGGTTTTGCCTTTCTTATTTTTGCCAGATTCGGCTGGGCCAAACCTGTTCAGTTTAATATGGAGAACCTGTCTCACCCCAGAAGGGACAAGGCCCTTATTGCCGCGGCAGGGCCGGCGTCCAATTTCCTTTTGGCCATGTTTTTTGTTTTATTGATAAAAGGGTATCAAGCTTTTCTGATGCGGCTTGTCATAGCCGAAAATTGGGATCTTATAGCTTATATAATTGAATCATCGGCAGTTGATATTGCTATTACAGTGGTAATTCAGGCTGCGTATATTAATCTGGCGCTCTGTTTCTTTAATCTTCTGCCCATTCCGCCCCTGGACGGCAGCCATATAGTTTTCTCCGGGCTAAACTTGGCCCCAGAAACCGAACGCAATATAATGAAGATAGGAGCGCCCCTGCTTATTGTTATCATTCTTATCCAAAACTTTTCGGG
>JAIRUO010000050.1 GCA_031254385.1 Treponema sp.
GGAATCCCAAGACCGGAGAGTCTGTATCCAGTAACCCTCACGGGATTGTTACCTTTAGAGCAGGAAGGGACTTAAAACAGGATGTCTGGAAATTACAGCAGGAAAATGAGAGCCCAGCCAAAAAACCAAGCTAGTCTAGCTAATCCGAATCCTATAAGTCCTGTAAAAAAAGGCTTTTATTCTTTCCTCATTAACCTTGCGGCTCTTTTTTTGGGAGTCCTTCTATTTGCCGCAGCCTTTCCCAATCTGCTTTTTGATAGCGGCCTGCCTTTTTTGGCATGGTTCGCCTATATTCCGGTTTTTTGGGTAATACGGCGTTCCAATATCGCAGCCTGTTTTTTTTGGGGCGCTATATACGGATATGCGGCTTATGGCCTTTTTAACTACTGGCTCACCGTTTTCCATCCCCTGGCAGGACTTATTGTAAATATCGTTTACTTTGTTTACCTTGCCTTCCTTTTCCCCCTATTAAAACTGGCGATTATTCTCTATCCCAGGCGCGGTTATATTCTGCAATGGCTCTTATGGATTAGCTTTGAATTCTTAAAAACTCAGGGCTTTTTGGGTTATTCTTACGGCATTATAGGGTACTCCCAATGGACTATTTTGCCAATTATCCAGATTGCATCAGTTACAGGGGTATGGGGGGTTTCGGCACTGGTAGTTTTCCCATCCGTGGCTTTGGCAGCGGCTCTGCCTATAAGCAGAGAGCAGTTCGAGAAGATGAACCACAGAGCTACACAGAGTTACACGGAGGAAATAACAAAAATTCACCAAAACTCCGTGTTACTCCGTGGTAAAATTTTTATTTTGCTTGGCGAGCTTAGGGTGTTTTTTCGCAAGAACCGTATAGCTGCTTGTATTTGGGGCGCGGCGTTAATTGCTACGCTGATTTACGGCTTTGTTTCCCCTGTCAATTATGAAAATGCCCAGAAGGCAAAAGTTGCCCTGATTCAGCATAATACCGATCCCTGGAGAGGGGGTATAGAAGAATATCGCAGTAATTATGTAGTTCTAAAGCGCCTCTCCAACGAAGCCATAAAGGAAAACCCCGATCTGGATTTGGTTGTGTGGTCAGAGACAGCCTTTGTGCCCAGGATTTATTGGGCTGCCAATTACCGCGATGATCCCGATTCTTGGATTCTGATCAAGGAACTGCTTGCATACCTTGCGACCCAGGATATTCCTTTCCTCATAGGCAATGATGATGGCCGCATGGATCCGGCATTAAATCCGCAGTGGGATCACCGCGTTGATTATAATGCAGCCATGCTTTACGATAGGGGCGAATTGATGCAATTTTACCGCAAGCTTCATCTGGTGCCCTTTACAGAGCATTTTCCCTATAGAAAACAGCTTCCCTGGGTTTATGAGGCCCTTATAAACGCGGATACGCATTTCTGGGAAAAGGGGATTGAGGCTACGGTTTTCGATTCAAAGGGCATAAAATTTTCCACCCCTATTTGTTTCGAGGATACTTTTGGGTATCTTTCCAGGGACTTTGTCCGGAATGGGGCAGAACTTATCGTCAATATCTCCAATGATGCCTGGTCAGCAAGCCTGCCTGCCCAGAACCAGCACCTTTCTATGGCTGTTTTTAGGGCAGTTGAGAACCGAAGGGCTATGGCCCGATCAACAGCATCGGGGCAGACTTGCGGCATAGACCCCAACGGCAAAATTCTCGCCATGGCAACGCCTTTTGCCGAAACCTGGATAGCGCCGGAACTTCCCATTATTCAGGTGTCTTCGCTCTATACCCGTTATGGAGACTGGCTCCCTGTTTTTTGTATGACACTTTCCGGTATACTGTTGATCATTGGGCTGGTATCTGTTATAATAAGGAAAGTTAAGCCTTCTAATGTATAAAAAGATCTTTTCTTTGAATCGAGGATGGTCATTATGACAGCTCAGAAGAAACTGCTAATTGTTGACGATGACGAGATGAATCTGGATTTTTTTGATCTCATGTTGTCCAAACTTGGGTTCGGAGTTATAAAAGCCAAAGACGGAGTTGAAGCCCTGGAAAAAGCAAAACGTTTTCTCCCGGATCTTATTCTCCTGGATAATATAATGCCCAGGATGGACGGTTGGGAATTCACTAAAACAATAAAAAGCGATGATCGCTATAAAGACATACCTATAATAATGTTTTCCGCCCTTGATGATGTAAAAGACAAACTGGAAGGCTTTGAATTAGGCATAGAGGATTATATTACCAAGCCCTTTAACTTTTCCGAAGTTCTTGCCAGAATACGGGTTGTCTTGCGAAACCAGGAACTGTTTACGCAGATAAGGGTAAGGGAATCCCGCCTAGATCTGGCCGAAGAGCTAAACGCGGATATGAAGAAGACGCTTCTTAGTTTTGTGGAAACCATAAATGATCTTGATAAAGTCATGGAGAGCGCGGGGGCAAATCCACAGGTAGCAGAAAAGACCCAGCTTGTACGAAAGCAGATCGCGGAACTGGATGCCCGTATTGAAAAGACCATTGCCGAATGGGAGGATCTCAAGAAGGCAGAAATCAAGCTTCCCGTACTGGAAACCAATTACCGGAAAACTATAGATCAAGAAGCAGCCCAGGGAAAATAAATGGCGATGCACGACGGAAAAAAGAAAGACAGCAGAGTGGTAGTTTTTGGATCAAGCACCTCATTTGGAGGGTACCTTAAATTCAGCGAGGCTGTATGTATACAGGGGAGATTCCGTGGGACTATTGACGCGACAGGGGATCTTATTGTAGATAAGGGAGCAGTGGTAGAAACGGATCGCATATCGGTAAGATCCCTGATTGTATACGGGGCTGTTGTCGGAACTGTCCATGCCAAGGATAAGGTAGATTTGTTTAGCGGCGCAGAAGTCCGGGGTGATGTTACCGCGGCCCGTCTCCGCATTGCAGACGGCGTTCTCTTTGAAGGGCAGTGCAGCATGACAGGAATAGATAAAGATGTTGAGATATTTTCCCGTCCTACGGAAGAAATAAAAGCGGAATTGCAAAGGGTCAATGGTTAGTCTGAAAGCTAAGAAGCTGGTTCAGCGTTTGACCGCTTTGAACAAGTCTGTGGCTGCTGCGGAATCCTGTACGGCAGGCATGGCTGCAAGCCTGATTGCGGGTATTCCAGGTGCTTCGCGTGTATTGTGGGGTTCTTATGTCAGCTATACACCGGAAGCTAAGATTATGATGCTAGGGGTGGGGAATGAAATCCTGGATCAATTCGGCGCGGTAAGCAAGGAATGCGCGTGCGCAATGGCCCAGGGAGCGTTGGAAAAGAGCGGCGCTGATTTTGCTTTTTCTGTTACTGGCCTTGCGGGGCCAGGTGGGGACGAAACAGGAAACGCAGCGGGAACCGTCTGGATTGCTGCGGCACGGCAAGGAGAAAAAGCACAGGCTACTCTTTATCATTTTACCGGTTCCCGGAACCGGATTCGCAGAAAGGCTGCGGAAAAAGCTCTGGATGTTATATTAAAAAAATTGCTGGTTTAATGAATTTATTCAAAAATATCCGGTTTTTTTCGAGCTGCTTTTCAAAAGGGTATTTTGAAAGAGCTTCAAATTATTTATGGAGTTAAGCAATGGCAATTGTAAGAAGAGGTCGTAAACCTAAAGATTCGGAACTTGAAAATGAACCTGTAACAGGGGTGGCGGATTCATTAATGGATGATGAAAACGGAAAGGCAAAAACCGTGGTGGTAAGAACCAGGGGAAGGTCGTCAAGACAGCAGGATTCCGCACCTATAGAACGGCCTCCGGTGGAACAGTATCAGGCGAAGCGGCCGGAACCTGCCCCGCAGCCTCAAACTGCGCCGCCTTCCGTACCTGCGTTTATGCCCAAGCTACCGTCCATGCCCGACATTTACGGCCGCCCTGAGCCCCGTCTGGATCAGGACAACGGCAAGCCCCGTCTAACCATCAATGAGCTAATAAGGCTCAACATGATAGACCTTCGCGAACTGGCGGCTATTTATAATATACTGCACGATGATCTGGTTTCCATGAAAAAGCAGGAGGTCGTCTTTGCGATCCTTAAAGCCCATACCGAAAGGGGGGGCATTATTTACGCCTACGGCTCATTGGAGATACTGCCTGACAGTTACGGTTTCCTGCGCAGCCCTCAAAATTCCTATCTTCCAGGCCCGGACGACATATACATAAGTCCTAGTCAGATACGTCTTTTCGCCCTTAAAACCGGGGACACGGTTTACGGCCAGATTCGAAGCCCCAAGGAAGGGGAGCGTTTCTTTGCCATGCTCAGGGTGGAAACCGTAAACTACGATGATCCCACGGTGGCCCAAAACCGCATTCCTTTTGACAACCTGACTCCTCTGTACCCTGATGAAAAACTCGACCTGGAAACTGCTTCCGAAGGCATAAGCGAGCGCATAATTAACCTTTTCTGCCCCATAGGCAAAGGCCAGCGCGCGCTCATCGTGGCGCAGCCCAGAACCGGCAAAACCATCATGATGCAGAAGATTGCCAATGCCATCACCAAGAACCATCCAGAAGTATACCTTATCGTGCTTCTGATTGACGAGCGTCCCGAAGAGGTAACCGATATGGAGCGCACAGTCCGGGCGGAAGTGATTTCTTCAACCTTTGACGAGCAGGCAAGCCGCCATGTGCAGGTTACGGAAATGGCTTTGGAAAAGGCAAAACGGCTTGTGGAACACAAAAAAGACGTAGTTATACTGCTGGATTCCATTACCCGCCTGGCAAGGGCCTATAACCAAACCGTCCCAACCTCCGGAAAGATCCTCTCCGGCGGCGTTGATTCCAATGCCCTTCATAAGCCCAAGCGCTTCTTTGGAGCGGCTCGGAATATTGAGGAAGGGGGCAGCCTTACCATTATTTCCACAGCCCTTATCGAAACCGGTAGCCGCATGGATGAAGTAATTTTTGAAGAATTCAAAGGCACCGGCAACATGGAAATTAACCTGGATCGCCGCATATCTGACCGCAGGCTCTTCCCTGCCATAAATATCAAGAAATCCGGCACCCGCAAGGAGGAACTGCTTCTGTCTGAGGAAGAACTCCAAAAGATATGGGTACTCCGCAAGGTTATCAATCCTATGGATGATATTGAAATCATCGAACTGCTGGTTGACAGAATGAAGAAATCCAAGAATAATGAAGCATTCCTAAGATCCATGAATACCGGAACAGCGGTCATGGAATAGCCCTTAAACCGGCAGCTTATCTGCTTGACAGATAGCAAACTCAATGCCGGGGTTGGGCAACAAGGTGGAGGATTTGTACATGAAAGAGAAGATTCATCCCAAATATGAATTGACCAAAATAAGCTGTGCCTGCGGCAAC
>JAIRUO010000168.1 GCA_031254385.1 Treponema sp.
CAGCCACATGGCTTTTTCTTCTTCGCTGAATTTCATTTTTCCCTCCGGGGTTAAAAATATACCGGAAGTTTGCCTTGTTTTTTCAGTCAGCGGAAGAAGTGGTTGTTTTGACGGTTACCAGCCCACTCACAAAGTTTGACATTAAAGGGAGTGAAGGGTATCATACCAATTTTTCCTCACTCGCTCGACCATGCCCGTGCAAGCGCGGTCGCAATTTTGCTCTGTTCGTCAATCAGTACCCAAAAATCTTCATTTCTTCCCTTTGCGCCTCTGCGCGATAAAATCCCCTAACTCCCTAGCTCCCTAATACTAAGGACTCTCAATAGCCCTGTCAATAAAAGGATTCACAAGCTGGCTCTGGGCGCGGACCCGCCATTCCCTGGCTTCCTGCCTGCTGGAAAGGAAGGTCCAAATTTGCCTGGCCGGGAGCAGTTTGCCTGTCGCGTAGAGGGAAGTTGCCAGATAATATAGGGTTCTGAAATATTCAATTTCTTCCATGAAGAGCCAAAGGTCTGGTCGCCTTTGCATGGCTTCCATAAGAGCATCCAGGGTGGAAAAGGTGAAATCATAATCGCGGCGCATAACTTCTTCTATAAGTACGGTATTCTGAATTAAAAAAACAAACATAAGATGCTCTGCAGCCTGGGTATGACGGTTTGAAGAGTAATAAAAGAAACCCAGAAGACGGTGAGCTTTTTCAACCTGAATATTATTATAGCGGTAAAGGGTCAAGAAACGGCTTATACCGTCGTTTTCCATAATACGCGCCATGGATGCACGGGCAAAACTTTCTCCGGCCCAGAGCGCGTCTCTTCCTGAGTCTCTTAAGATTTCCAGAGCCCGGTTCTCCATTTCCTGATATTCCTGGCGAATCCGGTGAATTTCAACCATTTTGTAGAGAATTTCCACTTCAAAGTCTGGCGTTTCAAGAAGAGCACGCTGATCATAAGCCTTTTGGTACTGTCTAAGGGCTATGCCTAATTCACCTTCTGCCCGGTAAGTCTCGCCTAGCCAGAATTCCGCTTCGGGATAGGCTTTATGGCGGTCAATTTCTTCCAGAACACGGAGAACAGAGCCCCCAAGCAATTCTTTTGGATAATAATAATACAGTTCCCTTAAAGCCTGTGCGGCAGTATCCTGCCTATATTCAATGCAATAAGCCTCAACCCCATCCAGAGAATCCCCAAAACGCCTGAGCGCGGGTGTAGAAAGAGCGATAATCAGGTCGCTTTCCATTCTTGAAAATCTGTCCCATCTGATTCTCCGCGCATCCTCAAAAGCCAAAAGCGCGGCTCCATAAGCTCCATTACGGAAGTACTGCTTTCCCTGCTCAAGGCTCAGCCACCAGGGGTTGGACTGTGCATGAAGCGACAGGCTAGAGAGAAGTGAGAAGAGAAAAATGAAAAGTGAAAAAAGAAAAATCCTAATCTTCAACCTAACCCCTATACCCTAATCCCTAACTCCTAATTCCTCATTCCTAATTCCTAATTCCTAATTCCTAAATCCTATCCAGTTCCTGCTGAAAGGCCGCGTCAGCTTCGTGCGGCTCAATAGTCCTGACAAGCTTTCCCTGGCAGAAAATCAGCACCTTATTTCCCGTGCCGGTAATGCCCAGATCGGCATGACGGGCTTCTTCAGGGCCGTTCACGGCGCAGCCCATTATGGCCACCGTAATATCCTTATCCAGGGCGTAAAGCCTTGTTTGCCAGGCCTCTGCAAAGGCAATGGAATCAAAGCTGCTACGCCCGCAACGTGGGCATGATACAATTCGTACCCCAGAAGGCCGCGCTCCCCTGCCCTGCTCATCATTTTCAGAAAGATCAGCCACAGCCATTAGAATTTCCCGTCCGGCTATCACTTCCTTTTCAGGAGTATCGGAAAGGGAAACCCGGATGGTGTCTCCTATGCCTTCCGCAAGAAGAACCGTTAGAGCCGCAGTATTCCGGACAACTCCGGGAATCAGGGGCCCGGCCTCGGTTACCCCTATATGGAGGGGAACATCGCTGCGTTGCGCCAGCATACGGTTCGCATTTATAGTATCGGCAATTCCGGAAGCCTTCATCGAGACTAAAACATCCTTAAAGCCAAATTCCTGGAACACTGCAAGCTCCCTTTCCGCAGCAAGAACCAGGGCTTCCGCACTGTCCAAGCCTTCCTCAACCTTGCGCCGTATATCCTGAGGCAGGCTCCCTGCATTGACCCCGATGCGTATGGGGCATGAACGTGCAGCGGCCTTAGACAAAAGTGCGGCTATTTTTTTGCTGGTAGAAGGAGTCCCGTAAGGCCCAATATTGCCGGGATTTATGCGTATCTTTGCAATGGGAAAATCAAGACAGCGTAATGCTATTTTATAATCAAAGTGAATATCCGCCACCAAGGGCATGGTTACCATTGAGGCTAGCTGCCCCAAAATTTCTGCCGCTTCCATATCAGGCACAGCAAAACGAAGCAATCCGCAGCCCATACGTCCCAGGGTATCAATGCGGCTGACTAAGGCTGCTCCAGCCTCCCCTTCAATATCCCCAAATGAAAGGCGGTCCTTCCACATGGTCTGAATGACCGGTCTAAGGCCGCCTCCAACAGCAACAGCCTGCACATGGTCAAAGCCGCCGATTTTTACCTGTCTGGAAATAAGAAACTCCTTACCCCTATTACCTTTGTGCCGCGAACCGAAGGTTCGATGTGCCTTAGTGCCTTTGTGTGATAATATGAGGATCAGTCCTAAGTTAAGCTGATCATAGAGAGAACCATCGCGAAAATGGCTACGGTCTCGCACATCCCTACGATTATCATGTAGTTGGCAAAACCTCTGCCGGTCTCTCCGGTGGCATCTGCACCGCAGGCGCCGACCGTGCCCTGAGCGATGGCGGACATGCAAATAGCCACCCCGGAAGCGACGCCGATCGCGAGATAGAGAGAACCTAGCTCAGGATTCGCTAGGGCAGCCGGTTTAATAAACAGCAGGCCCAGTATAAAACCGTAGAAGGTCTGAGTCAGAGGCGCACCGCCAAAAGCAACAAGGGTCATGGGTGCCGGCTTGTTAGCCAGATAGCATTT
>JAIRUO010000209.1 GCA_031254385.1 Treponema sp.
TATAATTTCAACATTAACTATAATCCTCAAGTTGGGGTAACAAACCTCTGGATTAACGCGACTGTATTGGACTCAAGGCGTAACCCAATCGGCATACTGGGAACAGGCGTAGATATAACAGCTTTTGTCGATTCCATATACAAAAATTATACGGGCAACGCTGAAATGTATTTCTTTAACGCTGAAGGCGAAATAACCGGCGCAAAGAATGCGACCCTGGTGGCGAATAAGGTCGCTCTGAGCAAAGAGCTTGGTACTGTAGGCGAGGAAATTCTTGCAAGAGCAAAAGGTTTGAAACCCGATGAATTCCAGTATTTTAGCCCATTCGGCGCAGAGGAAGTAGCTCTGGGCCAGGTGCCGGCTCTGAACTGGTATATAGTTGCCATTATTCCCGTTACCCTTGGGGATGCGCTTAACAGTACCATGACCGTTATTTTTCTGGCAATGATGGCTGTTATCGCCCTAATATTTATCGTCTTTTACCTGTTTACCACCCAGATGCTCAAACCGCTGGAACAGATGGTACAGACGCTTGATAAAATATCAACAGACTGGGACCTGACAAGGCGGCTTGAGCTCAAGCGGCACGACGAGATGGGAACGCTAGGGGAATTCTTTAACCTTACCTTTGAAAGAATGAAGGGGCTCCTTATAGGCATCAGGAGAAAGACCGTCACCTTATTTGATACCGGCGATGAACTGACTGCCAATATGACGGAAACCGCAATAGATGTTGACAAGATCAACAGCAACATCCAAAGCATGATGAGGCAGGTATTGACCCAATCCGATAAAGTCAATGCCACCGCAGGCACTGTTGACAATATAATTTCCGGCCTTAATTCGCTAAATGAGCACATTGCTGTCCAGGCAGAAAGCGTGGCTCAGTCTTCTTCTGCCATAGAAGAAATGCTGGCGAATATACAGTCGGTTACCCAAACTCTTATAAAGAATACCGCAAACATCAATTTACTGGCCGAATCTTCAAAAGAAGGAAGAAGGGGACTGCAAAAGGTATCGGAAGATATTAAGGAGATCTCCAGCGAGTCTGAGGGTCTATTGCAGATCAATACGGTAATGGCGAGCATCGCAAGCCAGACCAACCTGCTTTCAATGAACGCTGCTATTGAAGCGGCTCATGCCGGGGAAGCGGGCAGGGGCTTTGCCGTTGTCGCAGACGAAATCCGCAAACTGGCGGTGAATTCGCAAAACCAGTCCAAGACGATCAGTTCTGTACTTAAAAAAATCAAATCTTCCATCGACGCGATTACCGTGTCAACCAGCACAGTACTGGAGCGTTTTGCAACCATAGAAGAGGAAGTGGAAACCGTAACGGATCAGGAAACCCAGATTCGCAACGCAATGGAAGAACAGGGAGTAGGCAGCCGACAAATCCTGGATGCCGTTACCCAGTTAAATTCCGTTACAACCCAGGTACGGAACGCATCTACGGATATGACGAAAAGAAGCAAAGAGGTACTAAACGAGAGCGGCGACTTGAAGCGGATTACCAATGAAGTGGCAGAAAGCATGGACGCCATGACCCAGAGCGCAGCCCATATCAGCGATGTAGTCCTGCGGGTAAAAGAGATAGGGGAAGAAAACAAGATGAATATAGATTCCGTAAGCGAGGAAGTCTCACGCTTCAAAGTGGAGTAGCCTGCCAGAAATAAATTTTTAGTTTTTTTTTAATTCTCATGACATTTCTGACTAAATTAGTTATATTTAGAGTATGAAAACATCAAGTTTTTTTTGGATCAGGGTCAAAGAGTTAATGGAATCCAGGAAATTAACAATCGGCATGCTTGCCTTGCTACTGGATATTCATCCAAAAACACTCAGAAAGTGGATATTTTGGAGCAATGTTCCGGATGATCTATGCGTGTACAGGATAGCAAATATCTTTGGGGTATCAAGAAAATACCTGATTTACGAGAAAGATGATCCAAAAACAACAAACAATTTGCAGGAGCAGATAGCGCAGCCTAAAAAAGCCCCTTACCATTCCCCTGCAAAGATGATTTCCGGTTCCAAGTCAAACCCTTTTTCTTCTTTTACTCGCCGCATAATTTCATCAATCAAAAAACGTATGTCTTCTGAACATGCTTCGCCTTTATTGATGATAATGTTGCCGTGCCAGGAAGAGAGCTGGGCACCTCCCCTGCTTAGGCCCCGGAGGCCAAGATCCGCAATGATCTTCCCGGCAGGCGCGCCAAAGGCAGGGTTATTCTTAAAGACCGATCCGGCAGAGGGATAACGGTAATGACCCTTTTCTTCCCTGTCTTTTTTGTATCCTGACATCTCCGTCTGAATGTCATTGGTATTGCGTATAGACACGCGGAACACAGCAGCAAGGATCAAAACGCTGCGGTTCTGGAAAGGGCTTTTTTTATAGGAAAATTCCTTTTCGCAGAAAGGAACGGTTACAGTATCAAAATTTTCATCCAGAATTTGAGTCTCTTCCAGCACATCTGAAACGGATTTCCCATAACACCTAGCATTCATCCACACCGCGCCGCCCACAGTACCCGGCATTCCCGCAAGAAACTCCAGCCCGGAAAGACCCTGGTCGGCTAGTTTTTGTGTCATACTGTCAATAGAAGTCCCAGACAGAGCCTTCACAAAAAGGCTGCCCTCCCCTTTTTCTGCTTCAGGCGGCATGGTATACTCAACCGAGTCGCGCAGCGACGAAGGTTCCCCTCTTGATGCCGCTGTTTCCACCGCTTTAGCTGACGAACGCACAGCGTTCGTCCAAGCTGAAAATCCGCATGGATGCCGCTCGCCGCCGGATGGCGGCGTTTCAATCCATTCCTTTCGGCAAACGGCCCGAAGGGACGTATGCGGATTTTCAGCATCACTCCGTGGTTTAATATTATCATACGCGCCCGTGTCCAGGACTATGCCCCGGATGCCCTTGTCGCTTACAAGAAGATTAGCGCCGCCGCCAAGTATAAAAACCGGAATCCCTTCTGCTCTTGCGGCTTTTAACAGGGCTCCAGTCCATGTGGGAAAAACTGATTTTGTCGGCCTTACCCAAAGATCGGCCTTCCCGCCTGTCTTAAAGCTGGTATGGCCGGACATTTGTTCGTCAAATTTTAGGTCCCCTTCAAAGGGATTTCTAGAATTAACTTTTTCAATGAAACTCCGCAGATCCATTCAGGCTGTCCGTGTTACTCGTCATCAAGAACCGTAACTTTTCTGGCTCTGAACCTGAGTACCTCATCGCGCTTGCTCCGCTCTTCGTCTTCTTCGACCATGTATCTTACCTTCATGCCTGACTTGAGCTCGGAAAAATCTCGGTTTGTTACCGTGCTGTAATGGAAAAATATGTTGTT
>JAIRUO010000219.1 GCA_031254385.1 Treponema sp.
CCTGGTTCAAACCCCGAATTTGACTGCGGAGTTTCTCGGAAACTGCGAGACCTGAAGCATCATCTCCTGCACGGTTGATGCGAAGTCCTGAGGAAAGTTTTTCCATGTCTTTGGTTAGGAAAACCTGGGTAACCTTGAGTTGCCTGTCCGCAAACATAGCAGAAAGGTTGTGGTTGATGATCATAGTCATCCTCCTTGATAAAGTGAAAGAAAGCATCCATGCTTTCTTTTGGCATATTTTCCTTTTAGACCGACCTGCCGCGGACATTCCAGCCCCAAAAAGACAATATACCATTTCAATTTTCGGTTCGTTTAGTATGGAACTTTAGCATTTTTTTTACGAATTCTCATATGGTGGGGAGTGGGGAGTGGGGTCGTAGTTCGAAGTATAGCTATACTTCTGGGCAATACCCCTATAGTTCGAATAACAATCCCTACTCCCTACTAGCTACTCCCTACTCCCTAAATAATCCCAAACTGCAATTTAAGCCAGTTGAGGCAGAGGTTGAACCATTGGGCTGTATGCAGATTAACGTTGGCGGAGTCCCCGCCTCTGGTTTCTGGGATGGCCAGGGAAAGGCCGTGCTTGCCTTCGGGGAAAATGTGCATTTCCAGGGGGACAGAGGCCCGGCGCAGGGCTTCTGCAAGGAGGAAGCTGTTTTCCACGAGGACAGATTCATCGGTGTAAGTATGCCAGAGAAAGACCGGGGGCAATGAGGCATGATTGTTCGCGTCAACCTGCTTTTCCAGGGAGAGGAGTTCCAGCAGTTTCTGTCCGGGGCTTTCCCCCAAAAGGGCGTTAAACGAATTCCGGTTAGCATAAATCCCGGATGTGATTACCGGATAAGCAAGGAGCAGGGCATCTGCGCGGCAAAGAGCAGGTGTAATACCTGTCGCTTTGGCAAAGTCCTTCTGATGAAAGAGCGTTTGTGAAAGCGCAAGGTGGCCCCCTGCAGAAAATCCCAGCATGGCCACTTTTTCGGGATTCAGCTTATAATCATCCGCGTTTTCTCGAATAATGGTTAAAGCCCTGCAGCAGTCCAGGATCGGGAGGGGATGAAGCCTGGGCGCACAACTGTACCATAAGATAAAGCTATGATAGCCGGCGGCATTAAAGCGTATCGCCAGAGCCTCGGCCTCACGAGGCGAACAATTCACATACCCGGAGCCGGGTAAAACCAGAACCGCCGGTCTTGGGGCCTCGCTTTTTAGTATATAAGCGTCCAGACTGGGCCTGTAATCATCCTTCCCATCGCCCTGATAATCAAGTCCTTCCCACAAATCAAGAGTAAATGTACGCATTGAAACTCCCTTCCTGTATTAAATTATCTATTATATTGTATACTGTTATCAAGATTTTTCAAAGGAGTAATTCCATGCAATACGGTCATTTTGATGATGAAGCGCGGGAATACGTAATTACCCGTCCGGATACCCCTTACCCCTGGATCAATTATCTGGGCTGCGAGAATTTCTACGGTATTTTTTCAAACACTTCTGGCGGTTATTGTTTTTATCAGGATGCGCGTATGCTGCGTCTGACCCGCTACCGCTACAATAACGTGCCTACTGACTCTGGCGGGCGCTATTTTTACCTTCGAGACAACGGCGACGTATGGTCGCCCTCCTGGATGCCGATGAAGTCTCAGATTGAAAAGTATGAGTGTCGCCACGGCATGGGCTATTCCCGCATATCTTCCAGCCGGAACGGCTTGGCTTTTAAGCAGACCTCCTTTGTGCCGCTCAAAGACAACTGCGAAATTCACAAGATAACACTGACCAACGAATCCAAGGCAGACAAAGACATCGACCTTTTTTCGTTTATCGAATTTTGTCTGTGGAACGCCAATGACGATATGACTAACTTCCAGCGCAACTTTAGCATTGGCGAGGTGGAAGTGGAGGGTTCCCGCATCTATCACAAAACAGAATACCGCGAGCGCCGCAACCATTACGCGGTATGGGCGGTCAATGTACCTGTCGCAGGCTTTGATACTGACCGACAGACCTTTTTGGGCCTGTACAACGGTTTTGATCATCCTGATGCCGTGTTTGCCGGGAAGGCAAATAATTCTATTGCGTCAGGCTGGGCGCCAATTGGTTCACATCATATCAAGGCGCAGCTTAAAACGGGAGAGTCAAAGACCTTTGTTTTTGTGCTTGGCTACTGCGAAAATCCCGAAGACAAGAAATGGGAACCGATAAACAGCGCCACGTTAAGTGGCGTAGATGAACTAATGCGACCGGTTCCAGCGCAAGAGAACTCCACCGCATACAGAAACGGTAGACCGCCTTTAGGCGGGCGTGCGCGCTGCGGTAGTCCCGGAGTGATTAACAAAGCTCCAGCAAAGGCCCTGCTTGAGAAATACAGTACCGAGGAAGCGGCTGACAAAGCGCTTGCCGAATTGAAAGACTACTGGGACAAGCTCTTGGGCCGCTTTACCGTTGATGCCGAGGACAAGCGTATGGCGCGTATGGCTGGCGTATGGAACCAGTATCAGTGCATGGTCACATTTAATATGTCGCGTAGCGCCTCATATTTTGAATCTGGCATAGGACGTGGCATGGGCTTCCGCGATTCAAACCAGGATCTTCTGGGCTTTGTGCATCTGGTGCCGGAAAGGGCAAGGGCGCGAATCCTGGACATCGCGGCCACGCAGTTTCCGGACGGCAGCGCGTATCACCAGTACCAACCCCTCACCAAGCGCGGCAACAACGAAATAGGCTCCGGCTTTAACGATGACCCCTTGTGGCTGATCAGCGGCGTGTCAGCGTACATCAAAGAAACAGGCGATTACAGCATACTCGAAGAAAAAGTCCCATTCGACAACGATGATACATTAGCTGACACCCTCTTTGTCCACCTCAAGCGCTCCTTTGATCATCCCCTTACCCATATCGGCCCGCATGGTCTGCCCCTGATTGGCCGCGCAGACTGGAACGACTGCCTTAACCTAAACTGTTTTTCCAAGAGCCCCGGCGAATCTTTCCAGACCACAGCCAATTTTGAAAGCGGCGTTGCCGAGTCCGTTCTGATTGCCGCGATTTTCGCATTTGTAGGTCCTGATTATGCGGAGCTATGCCGACGCACAGGCCGCGCCGAAGAAGCCGAGTACGCTGACAAGGCCATAGCCGCCATGACCGAGACCATCAACAAGCACGGCTGGGACGGCAACTGGTTCCTCCGCGCCTATGACGCTTACGGCAAAAAAATCGGCAGTCATGAATGTGAAGACGGCCAGATATTTATTGAATCTAACGGCTTTGCGGTAATGGCTGGAATTGGGCTTGAAGACGGCCGCGCTGTAAAAGCGCTCGATTCAGTTAAGGAGAGGCTAGACACCAAATACGGCATAGTGCTATTGCAGCCCGCATACAAGGACTACCACGTAGAGTTAGGTGAAGTTTCTTCCTATCCGCCAGGCTACAAAGAGAACGCCGGTATTTTCTGCCACAATAATCCCTGGGTAACAATAGCAGAAACCATGCTAGGCCGCGGAACCCGTGCGTTTGAAACCTACACGAAGATCTGCCCCACTTACCGCGAGGACGACAGCGAGCTCCGCAGAATGGAGCCTTATGTGTACGCGCAAATGGTGGCTGGCCGCGATGCGCAGCGTTTTGGCGAAGCAAAAAATTCCTGGCTTACAGGAACCGCGGCCTGGACTTTTGTAAGCATTTCGCAGTATATTCTTGGCGTGCGCCCCGTGTTTGACGGCTTATTGGTCGATCCCTGTATACCGTGTAGCATGAAGCGTTTCACCATTAGGCGGTTTTTCCGCAACGCGTTCTACAATATAACCGTAGACAACAGCGCCGGCGTTGAAAAAGGTGTTAAATCAATCACGCTGGACGGCAA
>JAIRUO010000225.1 GCA_031254385.1 Treponema sp.
AGGGGTGAATTGCAGCGTTATGAACGCCGCGTTCAACAGAAAGAAGAGAGCATAGATAAAAAAACCTCACAAATTGAGAGAACAGAACAGGCTTTGGCAGATAAAGACCGGTCTTTTCAGGAAAGGGAAAAGGCCATAGCCAAAGAAGAAGAAAGGTACAGGGCGGAACTGGAACGGGTTTCGGGCCTTAGCGCGGAAGAAGCCAAGAACCTCATTATCAGGGACCTTGAGAATGAGGCCAAACACGATGCCCAGTCCCTGCTCAACAAAATCGAGCAGGAAGCCAACCTTGCGGGGGAGAAAAAGGCCAGGGATATACTGGTAACCATAATCCAGCGCCTGGCTACGGAAGTTACCGGGGAAGTAACGGTTGCAACCGTAACCCTGCCCAATGACGAGATGAAGGGCCGCATCATAGGCCGGGAAGGGCGGAATATCCGCACCCTGGAAACCCTGACCGGGGTTGATATCATCATTGACGATACGCCAGAAGCGGTGGTTATCTCCTGTTTTGATCCGGTACGCAGGGAAATCGCCAAAGTCAGCCTCGAACGGCTTATAAGCGATGGGCGCATTCATCCGGCCAGAATCGAGGAAATTGTTGCAAGGGTTTCCAAGGATATTTCACAAAAAATATTTGAAGAAGGCGAAAAAGTCCTGTTTGACTTAGGCATCCACAATATCAAGCAGGATGCCATACGTACCCTGGGGCGGCTGTACTTCCGCACCAGTTACGGCCAGAACGTCCTGAGCCACTCAAGGGAAGTGGCGGTAATTGCCGGAATGCTTGCCGCAGAAGTAGGCTGCAACAGGGAGCTTACCAAAAGGGCTGCCCTGCTTCACGACATAGGAAAAGGGGTGGAATCGGATTCCGACCTCAACCATGCAGAAATTGGCATGGACATGGCCAGAAAGATGGGCGAAGACCCAAGGGTTATAAATGCTATAGGGAGCCATCATAATGACATGGAACCGTCCTGCCTTGAATCCGTGCTGGTACAGGTTGCTGACGCAATTTCCGCTGCCCGGCCTGGCGCAAGGGGAGAAACCCTTGACAACTACATCAAGCGCCTTGAAAATCTGGAGCAGATAGCCACAGGCTTTACCGGCGTGGACAGGGCGTTTGCGATACAGGCTGGCCGCGAACTCAGAGTAATGGTCAACAATGAAGCCCTGAATGACGAGCAATCCAGAGACCTGGCTAAG
This sequence comes from Treponema sp., assembly GCA_031254385.1. The sequence continues at coordinate 1,207 of JAIRUO010000225.1, forward strand.
GAAATTGCCAAAAAAATTGAGAACGATCTAAGGTATCCGGGCCGCATAAAAATTACGATGATTCGGGAAACCAGGATTACGGAGTATGCGCGGTAAGGCCGGATATTCTGAAGTGGAACCGGAGCAATGAGCCATGCCAAACCTTAAAGTGGTTATGATAGGCGATGTAATGGGGGACGCTGGGCTCAAAGTCCTTGAAGAAAGGCTGCCCGGCTTTTTCCGCGAAAGCAAGCCAGATTTCTGCATGGTAAACGGGGAGAATTCTGCCGCCGGTTTTGGAGTAAACCCGGAAACCGTCGGCAGAATTCTGGCATTGGGCGTTGACATTATTACCAGCGGCAACCATATCTGGGAAAAACGGGATCACTGGTCCTTGCTTGATACTGAAGAGCGTTTATTACGGCCTGCAAATTACCCTGTCGGCAATCCAGGCAAAGGCTGGATCAAAGTCGAAAAAGAAATAAACGGCCAAAAAAGGACTTTTTTGGCAATCAATCTTCAGGGCAGGGACTTTATGACTCCCATTGACTGTCCTTTCAAGACGTTTGACGAAATTGAGTCGGCTGCTGGTCTTTCGCCTGCGGATCAAAAGCCCGCACAAGAAAAGCCGCTAATACTGGTTGATTTCCATGCGGAATCTACACGGGAAAAAGAGGCCCTTGGCTTTTACCTTGACGGCCGGGCCTGCGTTGTTGCGGGAACCCATACCCACGTACAAACCGCTGACGAAAAAATACTGCCCAAAGGAACTGCCTATATAAGCGACCTGGGTATGACCGGAATTCTAGACGCGGTTATAGGCATGGATTCTGAAACCTGCATCCAAAGATCCAAAAATCAGGTTCTCTATCGCATGGAAGCCGCGCAAAATGGCCACGAGGTAAGAATTCAGGGAATAATAGTAGAAATTGAAGCAGATGGACGAGCCGTATCTATACAGCGGATAAACTTATAACTTTCCTTAAACCCTCTTATCCGTGAAAATCCAAGCTGTCCGCAGGACAGCAGTAATCCGTGGTTAAAATTTGGAATAAATTTATCTGCTAACGGGGCTGCCTATCCAGACGCCTTCTCCCAAATAATCAACCCTGCGGCCTTCTATCAAAATCTGAACGTCCGTGACATTTGAAAACTCGGTGGCAGTCCATACTACCTGTATGAGCGCTCCGGCATATCCTTCAACGCCGTAGGTATTAAACTGAAACTCTTCATTAAAGTTGATGTATGCGGTACTGCCCCGGACTGTAGCGCCTAAAATACGGGTTCCTTCGGGAATAAGCGTAATGAGCCCCCTGCTCCGCTCCTCTGGCGCTGGCCCGGCAAGCAGGGAAGTAAGCACATCGGTCAGTGGCGAATCGGTAACGGGAAGGCTGCGCGCAACTCTTGTGCGGAGTACGGAGCCATCCCTATCAACATTAATCAGATACAGGTTTCTATCTCTGAATGAAGGCGCGGCGTTTGTGTTTGCGGAAGGATTGCCTGTTGACGGAACAGGCGTGCTTGGTGTTTCCTGTTGAGGCGAATCTGTCCGACTGGGAACAGTAGCCGGATTGGACTCAACCACGCTAGGCGGAGTTTCACTTGATCTTGATCCCGGCTGTAAGACTTCGGGCAGTAAGACCAAGGCTCCGGTAGACTCGCCTTCAGTCATTTGTGTATCCAATTCGGTAGTCGGCTGAGGGTCAGTCCTCTTTATAAACTGCACTTCCTGGAGCGTGCTGCGGATCTTATCTGAATTAATAATAAAAAGGCCAAAAATGGCAACTATAAAAACCACCCAGAACAAAATATTCCATGGGGTCTTTTGGGATTTGGTTTTTTTCCCAGGGCTTCTTTTCGCGGGCTTTGACTGAGTATTCTGTGCCATTAGCGAACCTGAACTTGCGAGACAATTTTGCCTTCTCTCGTATAAACTCGGGCAGAATTATAGGGATCGAGTATTCTTTCGCCCCTATAAAAAAAGACGTATTGATAGGTTCCCGGCGGAAGGTTCAGGGTAAGGGTGTACATACCCGTACTCGTCTCTCTCAACTCATACATAAACGGGTCCCAATTATTAAAACTTCCTGCAACGGTTACTATTTCGCCAGTAGCAGCGGGAAAACTAAAACGCAACTGCCCCGCAGGAGAATCTGCCGTGGAAGGCGGACTAGATCGGGCGGGCAAGGAAACTCTGGACTGATATATCCCCCCTGAACCGGTAACGCCGTTGGGATTCAGAGGATCTATGGTCCAGAGGCCGTCAATAATCATCCGGTAATCCATATTCCGCATATCATCAGGTATGACTTCTACATAAAAGAGAATTCCAGAATCTA
>JAIRUO010000233.1 GCA_031254385.1 Treponema sp.
TCGATAATTGCAGCCATTGAAAAGGCAGAAAAGGTAAAAGGTCGTCCAGCACTCATAATTCTGGATACTATCAAGGGCAAAGGGTTTTCCTTTGCCGAAGGAAACGCTGCGTACCATAACGGCATCTTCGACGAAAGAACGTATAACCAGGCCCTTGGAGAGATTGACGCTGAATATCAGAAGCTCAGGGAGGGCGCATAATGGAAAAAATGAATTTGCGCAAAGCTTATGGCGAAGCCCTTGTAGAAGCGGGAAAAACAAACAAAGACATTGTGGTGCTGGAAGCTGACCTTTCCAAGTCAACCATGTCCGTATTATTCAAAGAAGCCTTTCCGGATCGCTTTTTTGAGATGGGAATTGCCGAGCAGGACATGACTTCCGTTGCGGCAGGTTTAGCGTTAGCCGGTAAGATACCCTTTACCGGCACCTTTGCGGTGTTTGCGGCAGGCAGGGCTTATGATCAGATACGCTGTTCTATTGCGATTCCCAGGGCCAATGTAAAAATAATAGGGTCAAGCTGTGGCCTTTCGGATTACGGCGATGGCAAGACTCACCAGTCCGTAGAAGATGCCAACATCATCAGGGCCATACCCGGAATGGTCGTTCTTAACCCGGCTGACGCAATTGAGCTAAAGAACATGATGCCTGTAATTATCAATTACAAGGGCCCCATTTACTTGCGCATAAACCGGAACGACCTTCCCGTGTATACGCAGGCAGGAATTTTTGAAATTGGGAAAATATATCCCCTAACCGAAGGGAAAGACATTGCCGTCTTTGCCACAGGCGTAATGGTGAGCAAGGCTATGGAAGCCGCAGAAAAACTAAAAGTCGAAGGCATTTCTGTTCAGGTGTTGAATGTAAGCACCCTAAAGCCCCTGCTTGATGAAGAGGTGTTGAAATACGCACTGGGAAAGAAGGCTGTAATGAGTGCCGAAGAAGCGGTAAAGACAGGCGGACTAGGCCAGGCCATTGCTTCTGTTTTGTTGGGTAAACTGAATGTGCCATTCGAGCAGGTTGCCATTAATGATGAATTTGGAACATCAGCCAGAGATTACGAAGAGTTGTTGACTCGTTTTAGTCTTTCTGCGGATGATATTTACAAGGCTGTTAAACGGAGTTTGGCATAACGCTAATAACTGGAGGGTTATATGTTTGAAGGGAAAATAGGATTCATAGGACTAGGAATCATGGGGCGGCCAATGGCAAAGAACCTTATCAAGGCAGGGTGCAAGCTGGTTGTGTATGACAAGTTTGCGGCTGTCGATGACATCAAGGCTCTGGGCGCAGAAACTGCCTCGTCAAACAAAGAAGTTGCCTCAAAGAGCGATTTTGTCATCACTATGCTGCCCAACTCGCCTCATGTAAAAGAAGCCATACTTGGAAAGGACGGCGTAATCGAAGGGATCAAATCCGGCGTCATTGTGGTTGACATGAGTTCCATTGCCCCGGCTGCATCAAAGGAAGTGGCAGAAGCCCTAAAAGCCAAAGGGGTTTCCTTTTTGGATGCGCCGGTTTCGGGTGGCGAGCCAAAGGCCATTGACGGAACGCTTGCCATCATGGTTGGCGGAGAGAAAACAGTATTTGAGAAGGTAAAACCTATACTTGAAAAAATGGGTTCCTCTGTTGTGCTTGTTGGAGATGTTGGTGCAGGAAATGTAACAAAACTTGCGAATCAGATCATTGTGGCCCTCAACATTGCCGCAGTCTCAGAAGCCTTTACCTTAGCCGCAAAAGCCGGCGTGGACCCAAAAGCGGTATTCGAGGCCATCAAGGGCGGGCTTGCCGGTTCTACGGTAATGAACGCGAAAATTCCCATGATATTGGACGGTAACTTCAAACCTGGCTTCCGTATTGAGCTTCATATAAAAGATCTGCAGAATGCCTTGGACACAGCCCACGAAATCGGCGTACCCATACCGCTTACCGCATCTGTGATGGAAACCCTCCAGGCCCTCAAGACTGACGGTTTTGCAGCTAACGATCATAGCGCCATTGTGCGCCATTACGAAAAACTTGCCAAAATCGAAGTGAGGAACAAGTGAGCGCACAAGAGCGTTGTTTACGGCTAGAAGGAAAAACTGCCCTAATTACCGGGGCGGCACAGGGACTGGGAGAAGCTATAGCCCGCCGTTTTGCAGAAGCCGGGGCAAAAGTCTTTATCGCCGACCTCCAGGACGAAGCCGGGGCCAAAACCGTAAACGCCATTAATAAAGAAGGCGGCGTAGCCTTTTACCTTAACCTGGATGTAAGCAGCGAACAGAGCTGGGAGGCCGCCATGGCTGCGCTTATTAAGGAAACTGGCCGCCTAGATATACTGGTGAATAATGCCGGCATCAATATACGGGAGCCCATCGAGACAATGAAGGCCGAACAGTTCGATAAAATGCTGGCAGTCAATGTGAAAGGCCCTTTCCTTGGCTGCAAGTACGCCATACCCCTGTTACGCAAAAACGGCGGTGGCTCTATCATCAATATGTCTTCGGTCTGCGGCTTAATAGGCCACCGTTACACTACAGAAGCCTACACCGTTACCAAGGGCGCAGTAACCCTTTTGACCAAAACCGTTGCCGTCCGTTACGGCAAAGATAATATACGCTGCAACAGCCTTCACCCTAGTACTGCGGACACGCCTTTAACCAGGGAACTTTTGAAAGACCCTGTCAAACGCGAAGAACGCCTCGGCGAAGTGCCGCTGGGCCGCCTTGCCTCTGTTTTGGACATAGCCAACGCCGCATTGTTTTTGGCCTCTGACGAAGCGGCCTTTATCAACGGCGTTGCCTTCCCCGTTGACGGCGGAGCGACTGCTGATTAAATCTTCCTACATTCAAGGTAGAATCTTTTTTCTATTCCTTCACCCATGGAAAAACTCTTGCGGGGCAGGGGGCCGTTATTCGCTATGGTTTTGAAAAAGCCGCTTTTGTTAATGGGCGGGAGCAGTATGCCAACTGTCGGTCGTGCTTCTTGGGCCGATGCTGAAACAAGGCGATGGAGTTCGTCTTCTCCGTGGATATAGTCAATATACACATTGGGGCCTTCCTGTTTTATAAACTCTTCCAGAAGGGGCTCAACATGGACAGTTGCAATATCAGCGAAATTGGGAATGACGCGGAATATGCTTGCGCAATTTCCTTCCTGTTTTACAGTTTCCACACAAAATCCTTTTGACCGGGAAAGCGCTTGCAGTACCTTTTCTGGATTTGCGCCAAAGATGATCCTGTGGATGGGTTCAAAGCTGATTCCGGTATCGTGCAGGTTTTCCAGTTCTACAAGGGCAAAGCGCCGGGCATCTGATTCAAGATCAGGTTTGCCGGCATGGGCAGCCTTGTATTCTTCCCACACCGCTTTGGCAGCCGCAAGAGAATGGTTGCCGTCTCCAACGGCAAAGAGGAAAGGAACTTTTTCCTTTACACCGTAACGGTCTTCGGCTTTTCGGGCTAGAGTTTCGAGCCCGTCCGCCAGTATGTTCAACGCCGTCTCTGAGTCCACAGCCCAACCGGCGGCAGTTCCAGAATTCATCATCAAAGTGGTATTGTAAAGATGATGATTTTTTTTGGCTTCTTCGGCGAGGCTGGGAATCAGCAGGTCTTCTTCATCATCAATGAGGAGACAGATATGACTAGTTTCAAGAAGCGCATCCTGGCGTATGTCAACTCTCGGTGGAAGCCGTTGGGGAACAGTGCCCTCTGTTGCCCGTATAAGCGGTCGGGCCTGGGGGTTCCAGTCGTACTTTTCAAGATCAACGGCCAGAACCAGGCCGCGCCTAATAGGATGATACGGAGTGCTTCGTTCAAGATAGATAGCGCATTGCCTGGGCGCTGTGAAGACACCGCTTTTTAGATAATTGTCCATGGCCGCGTGAATGGCGGCTTTATGTTTGGCCTTGACAGCTTCATCAGCATTATTCAAATACACTTC
>JAIRUO010000265.1 GCA_031254385.1 Treponema sp.
GCGGAGTTGCGTCCGGTGCGGTATGCCTTTACTACCAGGATCGCTGTGCTTGAGGCTGTCAGATCAACGCTTGTTCCTGGTACTTATGAAATTATCTTTGTCTATGACGCTAATGAGGCCTATGAATTGCTAAAGAGCGAAGCAGTAGATGCCTTTATAGGTCAATCTTTTTTAGAGGCGGTCTTTGATCCTTATGATGATGTTGCAGTCAGCGATTTTTATCCGCTGATTTTTCAATCAGTTTCCCTAACCACGCAAAATCCGGATCTTAAACCGATTATCTCGGTTGTTCATAAAATGCTGCGTAACGGCGGAATTCAATATATAACGGAGTTATACAATTCAGGGTATTACGAATATTTAAGGAATAAATTGTCTATGCAGCTTACCGATGAAGAGCGCCTCTATATACAAAATAACCCAGTAATTTATTATGGGGCCGAGACTAGCAATTATCCTATCAGCTTTTACAACGCCCATGAAGGCAAGTGGCAGGGTATAGCCATTGAAGTGCTACAAGAACTGGAAATGCTTACCGATTTACGGTTTGTGCATATCAACGATGAAAACGCCAGCTTTACCGAGTTGCTCGAAATGCTTGAAGACGGCAGAGCATCCCTGATCACAGAATTGATATATTCTGATCCCCGCGCGCTCATATATATATGGTCAGACACCGCATTTATGATAGATAATGCAATATTGATATCCAGATCCGATTACCGCAATGTCCACTTAAATGAAATAATGTATATAAAAGTAGGCTTGATCAGGAATTACGCTCTTACAGATATATTTCGCAATTGGTTTCCAAATCATCCCAATTCTATAGAATACGAGAGTACCATTGACGCTTTAGACGCCCTGGATCGGGGTGAGGTAGACATAGTAATGGACAGCAGTCACGAACTTTTAATCATGACCAATTACCTGGAACGTGTAGGGTACAAAGCCAATTTAGTATTTGATTATACATTCAAGTCAACATTTGGATTCAACAAGGATCAGGCCGTTCTGCGATCAATAATTGATAAGGCAATGCGTTTGGTAGACACAGAAATAATTTCGAGCCAATGGATGCGGAAGACTTATGATTATCAGGTAAAAGTGGCAGAGGCGCGGCTTCCCTTGCTTATCGGAATGACCGCGCTGTCTATAGTTACAATTGGCCTTATACTGATTATGTTTTTCCGAAGCATTAATTTACGAAAGCTAAGAGAAGCGGAGCTTAAGATAAGGGAAGCTGATGAGCGTGCCAATCTCATGCTTGAATACTCGCCTCTTGTTGTAACGCTGTGGGATGAAAATTTGCAAATTCTTGACTGCAACCAGGAAGCGGTCAGAATTTTTGGTCTTTCAAACAAAAGAGAGTACATGGACAGGTTTTTTGAATTTGTGCCGGAGTATCAGCCCAACGGAATGAAGACTCATGAATTGTTCATAAAAGCTCATTCGATGATTTTTTACGAAACAGAATTAGCCCACATTCAATGGACGCAGAACCATGCTGTTACGGGCGAAGCTATACCTTTCAATATCACCCTCGTCCGCATCAAATATAAAGACGGATATGCCGCAATAAGCTATGGGCAGGATCTGCGCGAGCGGAACGCCACAATTGCGAAAATGCGCGAAGCGGATGAGCGTGCGCAAATTTTATTTGATACCACTCCGCTTGCCAGTTGTATGATTAGCAAAGACCGTAAAATATTTGATTGCAATCAAGAAGTTGTAAAAATGTTCGAAATACCGGACAGAAAGTTTTTCTTGAATAATTTTTTTACATTGTTGTTCCCCAAATATCAGCCCAATGGGGAATTGTCTGTTGATGTGTCAGTTGAAAACGCAGGTATTGCATTTGAAAAAGGCTATAATCGTTTTGAGTGTATGCACCAAAAACTAAGTGGCGAGCCTCTGCCTTCTGAAGTAACTTTGGTACGCGTTAAGTACAGGGGCGAAGACATGATTGCGGGGTATTTTAGCGATCTAACCGAACAAAAGGCAATGGTGCAGCTTGCAAAGCAGCAGGCGGAGACGGAAGCCGCCAGCCGCGCCAAATCCTCATTCCTGGCTACCATGAGCCACGAAATGCGGACGCCGATGAACGCTATCATCGGCATGACATCTATCGCCAAAAACTCAACTGATATAGAACGCAAAAACTACGCGCTGAACAAGATCGAAGGCGCGGCCATACACCTTTTGAGCGTCATAAATGACGTGCTTGACATATCGAAAATCGAAGCAAACAAACTAGAACTGGCGCCGATCGAGTTTAATTTTGAGAGAATGTTACAGAAGATAGTAAATATAATCAACTTTCGCATGGATGAGAAACATCAGAAGTTTAACATAAATGTTGACAAGAGAATACCGCGTTTTATAGTGGGCGATGATCACCGTTTGAGCCAGATCATATTAAACCTACTGACAAATGCGGTAAAATTTTCACCAGAACAGGGCGAGATTGGCCTTGACGTTACTCTGGAATCTGAGATGGAAGGAATTTGCGAGCTGCGTATAGCAGTGTCCGATAACGGGATCGGCATATCTCCGGAACAGCAGGCAAAATTATTCCGTTCGTTTCAACAGGCGGATAGCGGCATAAGCCGGGAATTTGGCGGCACTGGCCTTGGGCTTTCCATTTCAAAACATATCGTTGAGCTTATGGACGGAAAGATATGGGCAGAGTCAGAATTGGGCAAAGGGTCAATGTTTATTTTTACCGCGAAGGTCAAGCGCGGCAATAAGAATATAGCTTCCATGCTTAGTCCCGGCGTTAAATGGGAAAATATGCGCATTCTAATTGTAGACGATGAGCCTGAGATATGCGCATATTTCCAGGATCTATTCCGTCAGCTTAATATAAGCTGCGACAGAGTTGCCAATGGGTTTGAGGCGTGCCGGATTATCGAAGAACGGACCTACGATATATATTTTGTAGACTGGCGAATGCCGGGCATGGACGGCATTGAGCTGACCAGAAAGATCAAGGCGCATGACAAGGATATGCAGTCAGTGGTGGTAATGATATCATCGGCTGACTGGACAGTAATAAAAGACATGGCGCTTGACGCAGGCGTATCCAAATACCTTCTTAAGCCGCTTTTTTCGTCTGCGATCATTGATTGCATAAACGAATGTTTAGGGATAGACGGTGCTTTCATGGACGAAAGCTCGAAAGTTATCTCAGATGGACGATTCGCCGGAAAAAAATTGCTTATTGCGGAAGATGTAGAGATCAACCGTGAGATATTGTTATCGCTGCTGGAAGACACCGGTTTATGTATGGAATGTGCCCATAACGGGCTTGAGGCTGTCAATATGATAGGGGAGGCCCCTGATAAATACGATGCGATATTAATGGATGTGCAAATGCCAAAGATGGACGGATATGAGGCGACTCGGCGTATACGCGGCCTGACCGCACAGCGTAAAAAGAAGCTCCCTATAATAGCAATGACCGCGCATGTATTTAAGAGCGACATAGAAGAATGCCTTGCGGCAGGTATGGACGATCACATAGGAAAGCCATTAGACCTTGACGATGTAATTAAGAAACTTCATAAGTATTTGGGGTGAGGGAGTAAATCATGCTTATTCGTATCACGGAAGTGCTTATTATTGTTTTTACAACGCTAATTATTATTTTATTTAGTGTCTTGGCCGGGATTAATTATATGCAAAACAGCATTAGAATATCTCAGGAATCAGACTTATTGCTTGTATCTGATATTGCAGATCATTTTATCAGTACCGATATCGCGCTGTTAAAGTTAAAGACTGCCGGGATAGCGTACCGTATATCAATATCTGACGAAGAAAAATGGTCAGAGGTCTTTACAAGCAGTGAAGCTATACATCCTGAGTTTATGGGGATGGCTGTTTTGGATAACGAAAGTGGTTTTTTAGTTTCATCAGGAGTATTGCCGACTCAGGCGGACTTAATGAATGATCCGTTTATAAAGCAGGCACTTCAGGGGGAAACGGTAATTAGTTCTGTTATTCCTTCGACCCAAGGGTATGTTGTGTTTTGCCTGGCAACTCCCATATCAGGATCTCAAAGCGAAATTCTGGTGACAACGCTTAATCGAAATTATTTTGCAACAAGAGTTTCCAACTTTGTAGTTTGGGATAACGGTCATATTTTTATTGATGATGCAGAGGGCAACATACTCGCCAACACACTTGATCGTGAAGCATGGATTCAGAACAAACAGAATTTTATCCGTTTGGCAAAAATCGATAAACAGTTCGAGAGTATTGCAAGCGTAATACAGCGGGGGGTCAACAGAGAAATAGGAATAGGATATTTTACAATTTCCGGCATAGATAATATATGCGCTTTTAGGCCCATCAGCGGATCCGAGGAAGGATGGTTTTTAGGTGTTGTCGGGCATCTTCCAGAAAGCCCATTTAGAAATATTGATAGTGGCTTAATAGTCGTTGGAATAGTTAGTTTCTTTTTAAGCTTCACCGCGGCAATTATTGCTTTTATCTTTATTAGAAAATCATATAATGAAAGGGAACGCCTTGTAACGCAGCAGGCGCAGGCAGAAGCCGCTAGCCGCGCCAAATCTTCATTCTTGGCAACCATGAGCCACGAAATGAGAACGCCAATGAACGCCATTATCGGCATGACCTTAATAGGCAAAAACTCAACGGAAATGGAGCGCAAAGACTACGCGCTGAACAAAATTGAGGGTGCGGCAGTACACCTCCTAAGCGTCATCAATGACGTGCTTGACATATCAAAGATCGAAGCAAACAAACTGGAGCTTGCGCCAGTCGAGTTTAATTTTGAAAAGATGCTGCAGAAGATAGTAAACATTATCAACTTCCGCATGGACGAAAAACACCAGAAGTTTACTATGAATGTTGACAGAAATATACCGCGCTTCATCATCGGCGACGATCACCGTATAAGCCAAGTCATACTGAACCTGCTGTCAAATGCGGTAAAATTTTCTCCTGAACAGGGGGCGATCAACCTTGACATTGCATTAACCGACGAAAAGGACGGCATATGCGAATTGCGCGTGGCGGTGTCAGATAATGGGATAGGCATATCGGAGGATCATCAGGCAAAGCTGTTCAGCGCGTTTGAGCAGGCAGACAGCGGTATAAGCCGGGAATTTGGGGGCACTGGCCTTGGGCTTTCCATTTCAAAGCATATTGTTGATCTTATGGGCGGCGCAATTTGGGTAGAATCGGAGCCCGGCAAAGGTTCGAGGTTTATTTTTACCGTAAAAGTTGAACGCAGCAAAGAGAATATAGTTTCCTGGCTTAGTCCCGGCGTTAAATGGGAAAATATTCGTATTTTAGCAGTTGACGACGAGCCCGAGGTATGCGCGTATTTCAAGGATCTATTCGCGCAGCTTGGCATAAGCTGTAGTACGGCAGCCGATGGTTTTGAGGCATGTAAAATCATTGAAGAACAGGGATCTTATGATATATATTTTGTAGACTGGCGTATGCCCGGTATGGACGGCATTGAATTAACAAGGAAGATCAAGGCTCATGACAAGGACAGGGCTTCCGTGGTGGTAATGATATCCTCTGCTGACTGGGCAGTAATAAAAGACATGGCCATTGACGCGGGCGTATCCAAATATCTTCTTAAGCCGCTCTTTTCTTCTGCAATTATTGACTGTATAAACGTATGTCTAGGATTAGATGGCACTCACAAAGATGAAGATCAGGGTACCATTATAGGCGGAAGATTTGCCAACAAAAAACTACTTATTGCAGAAGATGTGGAGATCAACCGTGAGATATTGATATCGCTGTTGGAAGACACCGGGATAGGCATAGACTGCGCCCGAAACGGGCTGGAGGCTGTCGACATGGTAGTGTCTGCTCCCACCCAATACGATGTAATATTAATGGACGTACAGATGCCCAAGATGGACGGGCTTGAGGCGACGCGGCGTATACGGAAGCTATTAGCTGAACGACCGAAGAGAGTTCCGATAATAGCGATGACGGCGCATGTATTTAAGAGCGACATAGAAGAGTGTATTGCGGCAGGGATGGATGATCATATAGGAAAGCCGCTTGACGTTGACGATGTATTGAGAAAGCTGGAAAAGTACCTGGGCAGAGGGGAGTAGGGAGGAGGGAAAAAATGAAAAATGAGGAATTAGGAATGAGGAATGGGAAGGATTTTTTAGTTTTACTTCTTTCATTTTTCACTTCTCACTTCTCACTTCTCATTTGTATTTTTCTTTTTTCATCCTGCGCTCGAATGAACGTCCCTACTCCCCAAGGCGGCATTGCCGCCACCTCACTCCCTACACTCCACTCCCCATTTAAAACCTTTCGAGATATACCCGGCGTAACGGCTGAGGAAATCGCCGACATTGAAAAATTGCAGAGCGATTACACTTCTTTTAGTTTTGGGGCGAACCCTTCTACAGAGACTTTTATATTGGCAAACGGCGAAGTTGGCGGTTTTACCACGCTGCTTTGCGAATGGCTAACAGAGCTTATCGGCATACCTTTCCACCAGGAGGTTTTTGCGTGGGACGATTTGCTTGCAAAAACCAATGATCGTACCGTTGATTTTATGGCCAGCCTGGCGGCTACCGAAGAGCGCAGACAATTCTATTATATGACTGATCCTATTGCCGAACGCCAGATTAAAACTATGCGCATTAGGGGCAGCCCCTCCCTGGAGCGGATCGCACAGGAACGCCTACCCCGCTACGCGCTTATACAAACTCCCGGTATGATCAATGTCATAACCGATATGATAGTCGCGGCAACAGCTCCAGGCACTTTTGAGCCCATATACGTCATTGATGTTAACGATGCTTATAATGCAATGAAAGACGGAAGGGCCGATGTTTTTTTTAGCGGGGGTGTTACAGTGGATTCCTATCTCGCCGATGATGTGTATACTGAAATTTTCTTCCCGCTACTTTTCGCTTATACTTCGCTGATCACGGCAAACCCGGCGCTTGAACCAATCATTTCGGTTGTAAACAAGGTGATGAGAAACGGCGCAATGCCCTATCTGAACCATTTATACAATCAGGGTAACCGGGATTTCTTGAGATATAGACTGTCCTTACAGCTCAATAAAGCGGAGCGCGAATACATTGCCAGCCACCCTGTCATACCAGTCGTGGCAAACTACGATAATTTTCCCGTTTGTTTTTTTAACACCCGCGAGGGGAAATGGCAGGGACTCTTTTTTGACCTGTTAGATGAAATGACGAAGGTTACCGGGCTTTCTTTCAAACTAATCAATGAGAATAATGCAGACTGGCCGATTATTTATGAGATGGTAAGAAGCGGAGAAGCATCTTTAATTGCGGATTTAACATGGACGCAGGAGCGCGCAAATTATTTTATCTGGCCAGAAAGAGTACTGCTGCCGGATTATCTTGCGCTTGTTTCCAAGTCGGATTACCGCGATATTACGATCAGTGAAATCAGGAACATAAAGGTGGGTGTGGCCCAGGGTACGGTCTACGCCTCCACATTTAGGCAATGGTTTCCCGACCATCCGAATATTGTCGAGTATGTTAATATGGACATGGCCATCGCCGCCCTGGGGCGTGACGAAATTGATATGGTGATGTCCAGCCAGAGAAGGCTAATGTACGTAACACATTACCTTGAGCTTCCTGGTTACAAGACAAACATGATCTTTGACCACCCTATACAAACCTTATTTGGGGTGAACAAGAACGAAGAGGCTCTGCGTTCCATTATTGATAAGGCGTTTGAGCTAATCGATGCCGATGGAATCTCCGAGCGCTGGATGCGTAAGACTTACGATTATCGCGTAAAAGTTGCAGAGGCGCAACTGCCTTGGCTAATAGGCGCTGTCATTCTGGCTCTAACTGTACTTGGCCTTATACTAGTCTTGTTTTTTAGGGTTCATGGTGAGGGGAAACGACTTGCAAAGGTAGTTGCGGAAAAAACTTCTACCCTTACGGCAATTCTTGATTCCGCTTCTGATGTAATATTTTGCATAGACTTGGACTCGCGTTATACCGAATGTAATAAAAGTTTTGAAAATTTTTTTAACGTGCGCAAATCGGATCTGATCGGTAAAGGCAATGTTGAAGCTCTTGGCTGGAGTCCCGATGTAACGGCGCAGCATACCGCCAAAGATAAAAAAGTGTTCACCGAAAAAGTAACGCTTTCTGCTGAAGAACTAATACCTTCTGCTGATGGAAGGGTACTGCTTTTTGAAACAATAAAGTCGCCCATTATCCATGACGGCGAAGTAACCGGGCTTGTGGGTATGGCGAGGGATATAACCCAGCGCGGTGAAATCATGCACGATTTAGAACATGCGGTGGCGGAAGCGAAGAAGGCCTCTTTAGAAGCGGAAGCTGCCAACCACGCAAAGTCTTCGTTCCTGGCAACCATGAGCCACGAAATGAGAACGCCGATGAACGCGATCATCGGCATGACATCAATTGCTAAAAACTCCATTAATATAGAACGGAAAGATTACGCTCTGAACAAGATAGAGAATGCTGCAGTGCACCTGTTAAGCGTCATTAACGATGTGCTTGACATATCAAAAATAGAGGCGAACAAGCTGGAACTTTCACCCATTGAATTTGATCTTGAGAGAATGTTGCAAAGGATAGTAAGCATTATCAACTTCCGCATGGACGAAAAACATCAGAAGTTTGCTCTAAATGTTGACAAGAACATACCCCGCTTTATCGTTGGCGATGACCACCATTTAAGCCAGGTCATCATGAACCTGCTGGCAAACGCGGTAAAATTTTCGCCCGAACAGGGCGAGATTGGCCTTGACGTAGCTCTGGCATCTGAGACGGATGGAATTTGTGAAATACGCATAAAAGTGTCAGATAACGGGATCGGCATAGCTCCTGAACAGCAGGAAAAGCTGTTCAGTGCGTTCCAGCAGGCAGACAGCAGTATAAGCCGGGAATTTGGCGGCACTGGCCTTGGGCTGTCCATTTCAAAACATATTGTTGAGCTTATGGGCGGTGCAATTTGGGTTGAATCGGAGGTTGGCAAAGGTTCGAGGTTTATTTTTACTGTTAAGCTTAAGCGTGGCGAACAGAATGATGTTTCCATGCCTGCTTCTGTTGTCAAACCGGGAATTGATGAGGGTGGAAGATTTGCTGGCAAGAGAGTGCTTATCGCCGAAGACGTGGAGATCAACCGTGAGATATTGGTAGCAATGCTGGAAGACACCGGAATAGGCATTGACTGCGCCCGGAACGGGCTAGAGGCTGTTGAAATGATAGCGGCTGCTCCCACCCAATACGATGTGATATTAATGGACGTGCAGATGCCCAAGATGGACGGGCTTGAGGCGACGCGGCGTATACGGAAGCTATTAGCAGAACGATCGAAGAGAGTTCCGATAATTGCAATGACCGCGCATGTATTCAAGAGCGATATTGAAGAATGCCTTGCGGCAGGGATGGACGATCATATAGGAAAGCCGCTTGACATTGAAGATGTATTGACAAAGCTGTATAAGTATTTGCGTGGTGGGGAATGGGGAGTTGGGAGTGGGGAGTAGGGAGCTCGATTACAAGAGGTCTTCTTGTTTCTTTTTTATTTGTCTATAAAAGTCATCTGTATGCCAAGAATTAGGCGATTTGATATATAGACAGCATTATTTTCTTTGTACGAGTGTACGCTCTTCAGAAAGAATGAATTATTCACAAAAAGTGAGAATATTTTTGTGAAACGAAAAGAACATTCCAAAAAAGAAAAATTTATAAACTCTATAGTTCGTGAATCAGGTTTATTAAGGTACGGGATCATAAACACTAAGTAGTTGCAAGTCCCCAATGTTATTCTGCTCTTTTTTTGAGTTACAAAAGTAACAAAAAATTTAAGATTAGCGCCCGTTCCAAAATAATTATCCCTTTCACGGAGATTTAAATCCTTTTCTATAAGCGGAAAATATTCGGATGAACCAAGAATAGTCCAGCCCAGATGTGATTTTAATTCAAGATGAGCAGTATTGAATTCGTGTCTCCATTTTAGCGACCAGTCGAGGCCATTATTGGCAAAATTGAAATTAAAATTGATTAAATTACTGGCAAATACATCATAATGCAAGGTCAATCCTGTCGAAAGCATATCTTTTTCTGTATACAATGGATTATAAGAAAAAAGAAAAGCATCGTTTAATATAGTCCAGTCGGTTCCTGTCGGAAGAAACGTAATGCCAAACAGCAATTTAAATTCAAAATGAGAAAATGGTTTTTTTGAATTCTGATCAAATGGGTTTCCATAAATAACTTCGCAGCCTATATTACCAGAAAATATATTGGATGGTTGTGGCTTAGTCAGACTGTCCTGTTGTTCGTTATCTCTATAAATCGGTTTTATCCATCCAGGCCCTGCCATTGTAGATAGATAATAGGTATTATATGTTTTTGTCGGTTTTTTCCCCAATAACAGATTATTAAACGCATCTATTGGACTTACCAATGCGGCTAACCAGGGATTGCCTATCTCTAAATATAATAGATGCATCATTTCACCAAAAGCCGCGCCGGCGATAGGAGTAAAAATAAGATCATTTATAGCGGGTTCATCTGTTTCTCCGAATAATTCCCAAGTCAAGGATCCCCCAAGGCCGAACAAAAGCGATTCATAAAAACTAAAACCGTTTGTGCGGGCCGCCGCATGGTAAAGTCCGCCCTGATAGGCATGCCCGGGATGGTTATAAAGAAAAGGGTCATCGTCCCACCACCACCGAGATAAAAGGTTATTTTTCCAGCTTTGTGGGCTTATTTCAGCATAGTCTTCACCATTAAGCCAGCTAAACGTATGGAGTACAACATCAGTCATAAATATTCCTAACAGAGCCGGGAAGAACGCCTTTTTTTCGCTGCTACTATCTTCTGTTTCCTGCGCCCCTGCAGAACCTGAGATAATAGATAAGAGTACAAGAAGCAGTATGGTTTTTTTTGCAAAATTCATAGTCAAATAATGTATAGAAATCTTGTTCTTTTGTCAATTGGGACGTGGAATTTAAGCCCACAGCTATAAAGAATTTACTTTACATAAACAGCGAAGAGGTATACAATATTAACAGGGGTTGGCGTGAAAGATACTTTTCTCCGCCGTGTCGGCAAGAATAAGGCATTCCTCATAATGTTGATTCCCGCTGTTGTTTACATCGTTATATTTGCCTATATTCCCATGGGCGGCATTATTCTGGCATTCAAGAGATATTCTTACGCGGGCGGAATATTCGGCAGCCCGTGGAACGGGCTCCGGAATTTTGATTTTTTCTTCAACTCCGGAAGGGCCTGGCTTGTTACCAGAAACACCGTTCTATATAACATTCTTTTTATCGTTTTTAACACAGTATTGCAGATGTCTGTCGCCATACTCCTCACCGAAATAAAGGGAAGCAAGTTCAGAAAGATTTCCCAGTCGCTTATGTTCCTGCCGTATTTTATTTCGTGGGTTGTCGTATCGGTTATCGCTTTCAATATTTTAAGCTACGATTTTGGCTTTATTAACGGCATCCTTGCACAGCTTGGTCTAGACAAGGTGAATTTTTATAACGACGGTAAGTATTGGCCCGCGATTCTGACCCTCTTTGGCGCATGGAAAGGCGTGGGTTACGGTTCGGTGATGTACCTTGCCGCGATAATGGGCATAGACCCAGAAATCTACGAGGCCGCGGCGATTGACGGGGCAGGGGTAGGCCGGCGGATTTTTAGGATTACCATACCCTTGATGATGCCGACCGTAATGATTTTATTTTTGCTGGCTATCGGGGGCATATTCAAGGGGAACTTTGATATGTTCTACAACCTGGTCGGCAATAACGGGATACTCCATAGCTGGACTGACGTGATAGACACGTTTACGTTCCGTGCGCTTATCACCAACAATGATTTTGGCATGTCAGCGGCAGTGGGTCTTTACCAGTCAATTTTGTGTTTCATCACGATACTTATAGCGAATAAGCTGGTCAAAGTTTACAATGAAAATTACAGCCTGTTTTAGGCGGGAAAACAAGCGTTTTCGAGGAGCGATATGTATAAGACAGTAAGAACCGATGCAGACGAAAA
>JAIRUO010000281.1 GCA_031254385.1 Treponema sp.
GAGTTCTGTCTGGAGTCTAGAAGCTCGTTCCGAAGCCTCTCGTTGAGCAGCGAGAGCTGATTCGAGATCTCTGTTAACCTGTTCAAGGCGGCGCTTGAGTTCTGCTGATTCTCCGGATAAGGGTTTTCCGAATCCTGTTGTGAAAAAAGCGGTAACGGCAATGCCAAGTATAAAACCAGCAACAAAAACAGAAATAAAGAAAAGGATTTTCTTTCCATTCATGTTCACTCCTATACTAAATATATGCAGTCCAGCAGGAGATTTCATGTGAAAAGAGGAACCACGGATTGCACGGATAAAACGGATTTTCACGGATTGAAGGAAATAAAAAAATCTTATCCTTATCCGTGTCCATCCGTCAAAATCCGCGTAATCCGTGGTTAAATTTTCTTAGTATCTATGGTACAATAGCCATATGCTAAAGAAAGCTCTAATTACATGCCTTGCCCTCTTATTGCTCTTTTCCTGCTCTCGGACGGAGCCGCGCATTCCTTTTGGCTTTATTGAAATGGTCTATTATCCGGGTGAAACAAGGCCGGTGGAGAGGTTTTCTTTTTTTGTAATTGCAGAAGATGATGATGGCATGGATAATTTGGATGAACTGAGGCTGTACCATGACCGGGACGGCCTGGAGTGGATTATCAACAGCCAGGATTGGGTTCATCATGAGGAGGACGGACGGCATTGGATAGGAAGCCGTGCCATTGCCATGACCGGAGACAGGACACTTCCCCGTGGCCAGTATAGGGCCGTTTTGTTTAACAAGGGCGGGGAAAAAACAGAAAGGTCTTTTACGTTTGACGCGCCGGAGTATCAGCGCCTTCCGTATCCTTCGTTCCGTCTGGAAGGGGGCAATTACAGTATTGACTCTCGATATCCGCTTAATTCATTCATAGTTTATGATCAGCAGGGCAATGTACTTCGCACTATACCCGTTTCCAATACAGAAGGCAGTACCGCAGACCTAAATCTTCCCAATGGCGCAAGGCTTCTGGCTCTTTGGGCCAGAGATGAAGCCTACCGTACGTCCGCCCTGACAGAAGCTATATCCCTGCGCTGAGTTTAGGAGCTACAAACAAATGGATGTCAGGGGCATTAAAAGCTTTGTTCTCCGAGGCGGACGGATGAGCGATGCGCAAAAACGTTCTTACGAAAACCTAGCGCCTTCATTCTGTATATCAGAAAGTAAAATAACAGATTACAAAAGTATTTTTGGCAATTCCAATCCCGTCATAATCGAAATTGGTTTTGGTTCGGGCTTTGCAACTGCCGAAATCGCAGATAAAAATCCTTCGACTAATTATCTTGGTATTGAAGTGTACCGGCCCGGCATAGGTAAGCTGTTATGGGAGATTGAGAAACGCAGCCTAAAAAATATCAGAATAATCGAAGGGGATGCTGCGGAGCTATTGCCCCGTCTTCTACCTGGGGCAGCGGCAGGTATACATCTTTTCTTCCCAGATCCCTGGCCAAAAAAACGCCACCATAAACGGCGTCTTGTAACAAGACCTTTTACAGAGACTCTAAGGAACTGCCTTCTTCCAGGCGCATATATCTACATGGTAACCGATTGGACTGATTACGCGGACTGGGCTCTTGCGGAGCTTTCTGCTACACCAGCGTTGGTCAATCAGTATGAAGCTTTTGCCCCGGTTCAAAGTTGGAGACCCAAAACCAGGTTTGAAAACAAGGGGCTTAATAAGAACCATGAAATTAGGGAATTATATTTTGTTAGGGAATAAAACGGGAAGAAAAAGATATGGCTAAAAAAGAAAATCGCGTTAAAACACTGGAAGCGTTAATTAAAAAATATCAGAAATCATATTATGACGGAGAAGCTGTAATTTCTGATGCGGAATTTGATCTGCTCTGGGATGAATTAAAAAACCTTGATCCTGATAATGCGCTGCTTAAAAAAGTAGGAGGAACCGGCAAGAAGCCGGCTGTAGGCGAAGTGACTGACACTGACGGTTTCCCCAAAGCCAGGCACATCATTCCCATGGGCAGCCAGGACAAAGCCGCAAACCCTGCGGAATTCCTTGCCTGGGCGGGGAAAATAAAACCAAAGTCTTTTGTGACCCAATTCAAACTGGACGGCGCAAGCCTGGAACTGCAATACGATAAGGGTCGCCTCAAAGCCGCCGTAACACGGGGAGACGGCGTCTATGGGGATGAAATAACAGCTAACGCCAGGGCCATGAAAGTTCCCGAAAAATTGAAAGCGGTCTTTTCTGGCGGTATACGCGGCGAAGTAGTCATGCTCCATGAGGTCTGGAATAAAAAGTACAGCGATAAGGCCAACTGCCGCAATGCGGCTAACGGCATCATGCGGCGCAAGGACGGCATAGGCTGTGAGGATCTGTGCTTTATCGCCTATGACGCTTCTGTTCCAGGGGATGATAATTTCTTTACAGATGAAATAAAAAAAATACGCTGGCTAACAGACCAGGGTTTTAGCACTGCGGAGACAAAAGAATTTAAGACACCCGAAGAAGTCATAGCCTTTCGTGAAGAGATAGTAGAAAAAAGAAAAGACCTAGCTCTAGATATTGACGGCCTGGTTATCAAAGACCGGATCATTGACATGACAGACCTCCGTAGGGACAGGCCAGAGCGCCAAATTGCGTTCAAGTTTGATCTGGAAACCGCATTCAGCATTTTACGAAAAGTTGAGTGGAGCGAAAGCGGCGCCACCTATACTCCCATAGGCATTGTTGATAGCGTACGCATTGCCGGAACCACGGTGCAGAGGGCCAACCTAAACAACCCTGGTTTGTTACGCGCAATGGGATTGCGTATAGGTTCAGGCGTAACCGTGGTTAAACGGGGGGAAATTATTCCCAAAATAGAAGGGCTCGCGCCAGAAGGGGCAATCGAAGAACCAGTCGAAAAGCAAGATATAGAATACCCGTCAATTTGCAGCTCTTGCGGTTCAAAACTGGAAGATGCGGGAACACGGCTCTTTTGCCCGAACAACTCTTGTCCTAAGCGCCTCCATCATCGGCTGGAAAAATGGGTTTCCATTCTTGATATACGGGAACTGGGGGTAAAGCTTCTGGCCCAGCTTTTTGAATCCAACAGGGTAAGGCATATTCCCGATTTATATACCTTAAACGAAAAAGAACTTGCGGCCTTTGAGCGCATGGGTGATCTTTCCGCCGCAAAGGTTATACGCCATATCCGTACAAAACGCGAGCTTTCCCTGGCAGTTTTTATCGCAGGCTTCGATTTTGAGGGGGTAGGGGAACTTATCGTTGAAAAAGCGGTAACAGAAGGCTTTGATACCCTAGAAAAACTTAGAAATGCTTCTGTTAATGATTTGGCCAGCGTTTACGGCCTTGGAGAAATAACGGCCCGCGTTATTGTATCCGGCCTTGAGGAATGTAAAGCGGAGATGGGCGAGGTGTTATCTTATGGTATCATCTCCATCGCAGCTCCTGACAGGCAAGACCTACACTTAAAGGGCAAATCTTTCTGTTTTACCGGAGAGCTAAAAACCATGAAGCGTAATGAAGCCGAGGAAAAAGTAAAATCTCTTGGTGGCAGTGCAAAAAATTCTGTGGTTAAGGAACTGTCATACTTGGTTACCAATGATCCGGAATCAGGTTCGAGTAAAAACAGAAAAGCAACAGATTTGGGTATTCCCATTATTGATGAAAAGGCTTTTCTGGCCCTTCTTGAAAACGCGGCAGGGGATAAAATCAATGCCCAAGGGGAGTTGTTTTAATGTTGAAAATAAACCTTCTATTAAAAAGACCAGAAATTATTCGCTGCTGTTTATTGTTTGCGCTAGCCGTAATGTGTTTTATTCTTACTGTAATACGGTACATTTTAATGGGAAGGCCGTCTTATTTATTTCTTAATTGGAATTTGCTGCTGGCCGCAGTTCCTTGGTTTATTTCACTCATAATTTCTTCAAAGTTCGTTATGGAAAAACCTAAAATACTGACTGCGCTGTTATTTTTTATATGGCTTTTATTCTTCCCTAACGCTCCTTATATTATAACGGATTTATATTATCTAAGAAATCATCCAGAAAGAATGTTCTGGTATGACTTAATTATGATACTGATGTTTGCCTTTACCGGGCTTTTGTCCGGATTTTTTAGCCTAGACAGAATTAAGGAGAGTCTGACCGGAGAACTGTCAAGGGTAAAAAGCGCCGTTCTTACTTGCATCTTGCTGTTTGTCTGCGCGTTTGGCGTTTACCTGGGAAGGGGCCTACGCTGGAACAGTTGGGAAGTTTTCCTTGAACCGAGGAAATTTTTTCTTGATGTAATCGCGTTGTTTATCAATCCAATAAGGAATGGCAGCATCTGGCTTTTTATTTTCTTGCTAGGGGTCTTTCTAAATATAACCTATTGGACGCCAAAAATTATTCGGAAAGATGATCATCATTTTTATGGATGAATGATGCCCAGAGCCAGGAGGCCATCATAGATAAATTGAACGGCGAAACCGGCGAGGATAAGGCCCATGATTTTTTCCATGATAAAGATGCCCATTGAACCGAAAAACTTTATAAGTAACTCGCTACAGCGCAGAGAAACAAAAACCGCAACAAGATTTATAATAAGAACCGGCAATAACATAGCAACAGAATGGAGCCAACTTTCGCCGTGGTTTACATACATGATGATCACTGTCAACAGCCCCGGACCCGCGATCAACGGAATTGCCAGGGGGAAGAGGGCAACCGAGACACCGGTCTTTTCTTCAGCTTCTTCGTCTGGGCCGATTTTTCCTGACGGAACATTACGTGATATTTTAGGCCGGGAGTAAATCATCCCAAAGGCAATCAAAAAGAAGAGTATCCCTCCGGAAATATAAAAAGCGCCCGCGCTTATACCAAAAAATTCCAGCAGAAGCTTTCCCACCAGAAGAAACACCACCAACACCATGCCTGCTATTAGTACGGCCCTTAGTATAATGTCCTTTCTTGTTTTTGAGTCATAGTGGGCTGTAAAAGAAAGAAACTGCGGAATCATCCCTATAGGATCCATCACAAGAAACACGGTAAAAAGAATGCGCAAGAATTCACCAAACATAGTAGCATTATGGCACAGGATACGATTGTTTTGCTAGATGGGGAGTAGGGAGTGGGGAGTGGGGAGTGGGGGGAACAGGGAGTTATTAGTTGTTAGTGGTATCATTCGATTTCCGGTATGAGGCTGCCCTGCCAAGAGACAAATACGGGTACGGTTCCGACACTCAAAACCGTTCCGGGGGACATTTCGACAGCGTTTCCTGAAACCGGGTCGTGTACGGTAAATAGACCGCCGCCAGCCTCAGCGTTGGAAAATTTTAGCGTAATCTGAGCGGAGCTTCCCGTTTTCCAAAGAACAAGTGCCCCGCCTTCCCCATCCATACGTTCAAAATAAAACGTTTTCAGCGAGCCCGGCAGTTTTTCCCGGTGGGGCAGGTCGGGGCGGTATACGGTTCCGGCTATATATGTGGCGCACAGACGGAAGGCTTCTGCACCCTTGGAAGTGTAATCCTCCCTGCTCCGTACCAAACCGAAAAAATCTTCGGAATCGCTACTGACACGGTTTATCGGGTCAAAAAGCTGATACCAAAGGATTTTTTCAGCGCCCCGGATGGCAAGGTTGACAAAACTTTTTACAACATATTCGGGAAATTTTTTCTCAGCGACTTTTGTGGGATACTTGCCGCTGGTGGGGTATCCCATCTCGGTTATCCATATCCGGTCGGCAAAGCCATAAGGGGCGACAAGGGCGCGGAATTTGTCGTACAGTTTTGCGCTACGGCTGGGATTTAACTCATAGGGATGAAAGGCAATCCCATCGACCTTTTCCATGGCACCGGATTCAAACAGGCCCCGGATAAACGCTTTTGGCAGGCCGAGATATCCCCTGTTAAAGGCCCCTGCCAAAAGAGTCACATCGGGATCAACTTCCCTCACTGCATCTGCGGCTCTGCGAGTGAGAACCAGATATTCATCCAGGCTTCCCGTCCAAAAATGGGTGGTATTCGGCTCGTTCCAGATGCACCATGCGTCAACCCTGCCCTGAAAATGTGCTACCGTCTGCCGCACATAGTTGAGAAAGAAGTCAAGCTTATCGGATGAAATGTAATTATGTCGTTTGCCGTCTTCGTGAATCCACCCTATATCGTAAGCCAAAACGCCAAGAACTTTTTTTCCCGCTTCGTTGGCAATATCGACATACGGATCATAAGAATCAAAATTCCACTGACCTTCAACGGCTTCTATAGAACTCCAGTTAAAAGTCCTGAGTATCCAGCTTACCTCTAACCTGTCCAGCAGGGCGTATTCTTGCGCGGTATTGGTAGTGCCTGCATGAACAATCCCGGCAATGTCAGCCGGTATTACAATGGGGCCGCTAACGGAAAGAGCCTGATTGG
>JAIRUO010000055.1 GCA_031254385.1 Treponema sp.
AGGCTGGAACTGGGCAGGGCCTGTAGGGAAATGGGAAAGTTTGAAGAAGCCCTTAAGCACTACAGCCGCGCTCTGGACTTTGCCCCGGACGACAGGAGAATACGCTGGTCAAGGGTATCTATTCTGATGGCCCTGGGAAAAAACAACGAGGCCAGAGAAGAAATAGAAATAATCCGGGCTAAGGAGCCGGGTATACCTGAACTGCCCTGGAACAGCAGCCTTGTTGACATATTCATGATCCGTTCTTTTCTGGAAGCAGGAGAATGGCGTTCTGCAGCGGAATTATGCAGGAACTATTTAAGGTATGAAAATCAAAATTTACAGGATGCGGCGATAATACACGCGCTTTTTGCGGAAGCCTTAAGAAATTTACGGGATTTTCCCGCTGCTCATAACCACCTTGTTCGGGCCCAGGAAGATAAACCCGGAGAACTGGAGTTCTGGTATGCTGACATATTGGTTTCCTGGGAAGGAAAGGACTGGAAGTCTCTTAAAAAAGCCCTGCAAAGACTAGAAAGCCTGGGTGGGGAAACAGAGCTTATCAGGCGCTTTTCGGTACTGTTGGAAGCCCGATCTTGCAGGGATGACAAGAAAACCCTTGCCCTGCTCCAGAATGCGGTGCGCAGCCTTGGCCCCGAACCGGAACTAATGCATGCCCTTGGAAGCGCTTATCTAAAACTTGGCTTTGCAGAGGAAGCTAAAAACTGGTTCAGGAAGACCATTCAATTAATAGATCATCATGAGGAAGCCTGGCTTGGGGAAATGGCCGCGCTGGAAGTCCTTGTCAAAGAAGGGGTGGGCAAGGCAGATGATGAACTGGGCAAAGCTTATAATTCGTACCTGGAACGCTGGCCTGATAATATAAGCATACGCAGGGAACGGGCTCTTTTCCTTATAAAGGTCTTTGAATACGCCGAAGCCGCAGAAGAACTGGAAAAACTCCTTTTGCGGGAGCCTTCTAACCCGAGCCTGCG
The DNA here is from genome assembly GCA_031254385.1 of Treponema sp. Next base: position 975 of record JAIRUO010000055.1, read on the forward strand.
CCGGGTGCTTGCTTATGCCTACCGGAAGACAGGCCGTTACCGGGAAGCGGCGGTTTTCCTTAAGGCCCTGCTCAGGGAAAGGCCCAACAGCCTTGAACTCCTATTGGAATACTCAGGCTGTCTGGAACGGGCTGGGGGTATACGCTATGCCCTGACAATCCTTGAAAAAGCCAGGGGGGTATTCAAGGATTCGTCTAAGCTGTTAATGGCCCTGGGAATTCTCTATTTCCGCAACAAAAATACAGATGCTGCTTTTGAGATCCTAAGGAAAGCCACTGGGCTTGACCACGAGGATCCCCGGCCTTATGAATGGTTGGCCGTTATTGCCAGAAAAAAAGGGAATCTGGAGCAGGAAAAATACTATAACCGGGAAGCTCAACGAAGAAAAAATAAAAAATAGTTGCAGTATTAAATAAGCCGATATATAATAATATCATCATAATTAGGTCTTGAGCCCAAAGAGGGTAAAAGAAGGAGGACAAAATGGCAGTGAAAAAAACAGCGGAACCAACAGTAAAAGCGATGGATTTATTTGAGGCCTACGGCAAAGATAAGTTACCCAAAGATCAGGCATATATTGTTTCGTCCTTTATAAATGCCAATACCGGGTATTCTATCTACGAGGTAATTTCCTATTCCGGGGTAAAGGCCATATATCTTGAAGGCTCAGGGCTAACTTTTCAATCTTCAGGGAAAAAAATGCACATTCTTATTGAGCCTCCAACCTATCCAAAGAAGGCCATTGAGCCTTATCTAAGGGATAAAGCCGATCAGATTCCCCTCCGTTTTAGAGAATTGTCTTTGCTTACCGCAAAAAATCAGGCCAAAATCTATATGGCCAAAAAACCTATAGAGTCATTATCTTCGTTTACTGTAGCCAAGCCGGAAGGGTATAATATTTCTTTCCTTTTTTATAAGGCCACCGATATTTATCAAACCCTTGCCAAATTTTTTGAACAGTCTTACAACAAAGACGCAGGAATTCCCCAAGCAGACGCAAAAAAAGCGGCAAAAGAGACTGTTGAAGTAGTCGAAAAGACCATGTCCTTTAAGAGCGACTTCGGTGGCTGATTAGGGGTTAGGGTCTAGGATATAGGGGTTAGGGTTTTTGTTAGTTAGCGTATCGTAAAGCTACAAGCTTAGATCGCTTACCACGAACTACTCCCTATATCCTAACCCCTAATTCCTAACAACTAACCCGCTTTTTCCAGTTCGGCTTGAGCTACAGCAAGCAAGGCTATGGGTACCGAGTACGGGGAGCAGGACACATAGTCAAGGCCAGCATCCATACAGAAGCGTACATTTGCAGGGTTCGCGCCGTGCTCGCCGCAGAGGCCGCAAACCAGATCGGGTCTTGTAAGGCGTCCGCGGGCGGTTGCCAGGGCTATAAGTTCCTTGACCCTTGAATCCAGGGTGCTGAACGGGTTCCCGTTTATTAAGTCAAACAAGGTGTAGTCAGGCATAAACGCGGTAAAGTCGTCCCGTGAAATCCCCAGGGTGGTCTGGGTCAGGTCATTGGTGCCATAGCTAAAGAAACTGCCGTATTTGGCAATTTCGCCTGCGCCAAGGGCTGCTGCCGGAAGTTCTATCATGGTACCGATCTTGTAATGCACGGGTTTTGCCTTCTTCTGTGTGCGCAGCTCGCTTTCTATATCAACAATACCCTTATAATTAGCGCCTTCTATCTTCTTGCCATAAGCGATAAGCTTGAGTTCGGAAGCGTTCATTACAATGGGAACCATGATCTCCGGCTGGGCGTCAATGCCCTGGCTGCGCAGTTTGTATGCGGCCTCGAAAATAGCCTTAATCTGCATGGCGTAGATTTCCGGGTAGGAAACCGCAATGCGGCAGCCCCGATGTCCCAGCATGGGGTTAAATTCATGGAGTGCGTCTATCTGCGCCTGGATTTCAGACTTTACAGGCTTTATCTTTTTGGTGGTCTTTATGTAATCCATGTAAGCTGCAAGTTCATCAGCATTATGAGGCATGAACTCATGGAGCGGCGAATCCAAAAGGCGTATGGTAACTTCCTTACCTGCCATTACCTTGAGTATCCCGTAGAAATCATCCCTCTGCATGACCTGTAGTTTAGCCAGGGATTTTTCACGTTCCTTTGCGTTAGAAGAAAGAAGCATCTCCCTAAATGCGTGTATCCTGTCCGCCTTAAAGAACATGTGTTCAGTGCGGCAGAGGCCAACGCCATCCGCACCAAAGGAAAGGGCCAGGGCCGCATCTCTTGGAGTATCGGCGTTACAGCGTACATGGAACTTCTTTAGGAAGCTCTTGCTTAGGGCGATAAAATCTAAAAGACCTGAGTCTTCTGGGTCGGGCTCAATTAAGGTGGCGGTTCCGGCATAGACGTTGGATTTGCCGTAGAAGGGCACGTCAAGTGTAATGTAATCCCCTTCCGAGAAGCTAAAATTACCCAGGGTTGCTTTCTTGCCTTTGATCTTGAGATCCGGCGCAACCAGAGAAACCTTGCCGTACTGCCGGGCGACAACAGACGCATGGGCTGAATAGCCGCCTTCTGCGGTGAGTACGCCGGTGCTAACTTCAATGGCCTTAACATCTTCTGCAAAGGAAGAGAGCGCCACTAAAATGGTTTTGGTATCTTCGCCTTTTTGCTGGAACAGCTTTTGCGCCTCAAGAAGAGAATCGGTGGTAAAGAAAACCCTGCCTATGGCCGCTCCGGGAGCACCCGCGATTCCGCCTTTCCAGGCTTTGAGGGTTTTTATGCTCGATGGATCAATAATAGGATGCAAAATTTCATTGAGCCTAATGGGATCAAGGGATTTTACAACATAAGCGTTATCTACTATCTTGCGTTTTGCCAAATCCAGCAACAGCTTAAGATCCGCTTGGGTGGATTTCTGATTTATCTGGCGCTGTTCTATAAGCCAGAGTTTGCCGTTTTCAATGGTAAAGCGAACCTGACGGATCTCCTTGAATTTGTCTTCCAGGGTCCAGGCAATTTTTTGAAGCACTTTGAGGTGTTTGTCGCCGACCTTTTCAATATCCTGGCCTGATGCGCCGAGTTCGTTGAATTTTTCCCGGAAAAATTTGCCCTGGAGTTTTTTCTCTCCTGTTACCACATTACGGCTGTAAAAATCGCCGGAACAGGAATCCTTGCCGTAATTTCCGTATACCATTGGAGCGATCATTAAGGCGGTATCAGTGTCGTTTTGGTCGTCCATCTGGAACATACGGGTAAGTTCGCTTAGGGTTAATAAAAGCTGCTGTTCCGCTGTGTCAAAGAAGCCCTTGGGGAAGTATTTGGCGTATTCATCCATATACTTGACTGCGCTTTTGTCAATGGGAATGGGCGCTTCTTTTGCGCCCAACTCATTGGATGGCCCTGTTATTCCCAACATGCGTTCAACGATTTTTATTTTAGCAGCGATTTCATCCTTTTCTTTGGATTTGCCTTCCAGTTCTTTGATCCTCTCCTCAATCTTGAGCATGCCCCGGATTAAGAAGATGGTTTCGTGCGCGGCAAAGTCTTTGCCGACATAATTTGCAAAGCCGTCAATGGTCGGTTTTACAAGGCCAAAGTTATGCAAAGCCGGGTACGTGGTAATGGCCAGGTTGGAAGATATGACGACTTTTAGGAGCATGGGATTTTCCGGATCCCCGTAGTTTTTTCCTACTATGCCACCGCACTTGGTCAGAAGGGCAGCTATATCCTTCTTTATCGCATCGATCTTTATTTCCGACGTAATATCCGTATCCAGAATAAAACCGGGCAATATGGGAAAGCCCAATTCCGCGAATTCATTGGCCTGGCGGCCCCGTATCCCCAATTTCTCGCCTTCGATTTTCTTGGGGATTACATCAATCTGACTAAAAAAGTGTATTCTGTTATCCATAATTTCCCCCTAGCCGAAGAGCTTTAATACATTGTTTACGGGCCCGTGCAGGAATGCCTCAAACTGAGAGCTGGCGCCCTGAACCAAGTAACGCTGCAATTTGGCCACGTCCTTAATATCATCTCCAGAAATCGCAAACTGTATGCAGCTTCCGTGCTTTACCTTGCCCCACTTAAAAAGCGAGTTAATATCCATGATACGCTCGCCGTCATAATAGATGAACACCTCAAGCGCCGGATATTTAGCATTATAGCTTGCTATAATCCGCTTCCAGGCTTCCACGTTTCCGTTATGGAAAAGTTCGTTAGAAACTACTACTGAGTACATAGGGGTCATCCTTACCGGGCCCTTGGAAATGGCCGGAGCCGCTGCAGTTACTACCGGCGGCGCTACGCGAGCGCTTTCTTTTGCCGGAGCATTGAAGGTCATGGATTTTCCGCCGCTGCTTCTCTCTGGAGCTTCTACATTTCTGGCCGATGGCCTACCGCTACCACCGCCTCTTTCTGCTTTTGCAGGAGCAGATTTCCGGGAAGCAGACCTTCTTGCCGGTTCTTTTTCGACTGCGGCTTTCTTCATTTTTTTAGGGGCAAAACTGCCTTTTAGTAGCTCGGCAGGGGCTTTAGCCTTGCCGCCTTCAAACAAGGTTATAGCAAGCTTTGCAGCTTTGACGCAGGCTTCATCTGCGGGCGCTTCCCCCTTGCCCGCATATACTACTAGCATCTCCCTTTTTCTAAGCATCCCAAAACTGCCTAATTCTTCCGCAATTTTTGGATTAGCAATAAGGAGCCCTAAATCCGGATGATGATAAGCAACCACCAAGTCTACGGCCTTCCATTTTGCAAATTCCGCGGCAAGAGCAGGTATATTTGAAGCAACCCCCTCCAGATTGGAGGAGACTGATTTATATCCCAGTTTGTCAGCCAGCAACATTCTGAGGAGCAAAGCGCCCCTCTCGCCGGAAAGATTTTCATCCCCCCGTTCATAAAGCAGATCCCCTAAATTGGTATTGCCCTTTAGGGTTCCTGAAATCTCTATTGTTTTGTTCATGTGCCGTATTGCTGAATTAAACCCTGAGCGGGTTCCCAGCACTTCAAGATTCAAAGATTCTTTACTCAATTTTTTTTACCTCCCAAAAATAATAAGGCTGTTACGGAAGATTCAGACTCTCCAAAAAAAGCCTGAGTTACTTTCCGAACAGCCCTTATAATATCATAAACTTTTTAAAATTACAGGTCAGGGGCCAGAAGCCCCAAACCTGCACTTTTACTTTTTGGACAGTACATTCGGCAAATAACCGAGATCCTGAACTAGACTTCTCTTAAAGCAACTGAACCGCCGCTGCCTCTTCCCCTGCCGCCGCTTTTCTTGGTGCCGGCTTTTGGATTTGGAGTGCCTCTTCCGCTGCCTCTTGGCTTCTTGTCAACCGCGCCAGCCTTTTTTCCCGGCCGTCCGCGGCCTTTGGGAGC
>JAIRUO010000065.1 GCA_031254385.1 Treponema sp.
ATCGATCCCAGCCTGTTCAAGTCACTTGGAGGATATTACCGCGAAGACCTATCCGGCCAAAAACCAAAGAGCCGCAAACTCATGCTGCCCAGGGACTTTACACATAACATAAAAATCGGTGGCGAGATTTTTGAGATAGAAACGATTAAAGGCAAAAAGGAAGTAAGACTCCCCTGGGAAAGGCTAAAAGCCGTTAGCGGGCAAATCCAGAAAGAGACCCTGCCCTTCTACAAAGGATTACGTGGCACAATAATAATCAATGATATGTACACGCTCCTTAGAGGCGAAAAACTTTCTCTGATTCTTACCCTGCTCCCCTCATTAAATCCTGAAATAAACCTACACAAAACCCTACCCATCACAAGATACGATTCCCGTGAAAACCTGGACAAACTACTTGAACAGCTACCCGGCCTTGTTACCCCGGCACTCTGGAAAAAGCACGATAGAGAAAGAGCCGGACACAAAAAACAGCTAGGCTTTTCCGGCCTCTTTACGGACGGCGAAGGCAATTACCGGATCAGATGCTCCAAAGGTTTCCACACCAGCCTTAACGAAAGCATAGCCAGCCTTGAAACCCTGATTGACGAATTAGGCGATGACGTAGATGTCGAAAAGAAGCACATTGTGAATCAGTGCTATCGTAGACTTTCGGATTTATTGGGATGATTGGAGACTAGGTGCAACACCGTAAACTTAGGAAGAAATAAACCACGGATTACACGGATTAAAACGGATTTTCACTGATTGGGAGTTTTAAATCCTCTTATCTTTATCCGTGTTCATCCGTGAAAATCCAAGCTGTCCGCAGGACAGCAGTAATCCGTGGTTACTTTTTTTTATGTGCCGCGAACCGTGGGTTCGATGCGCCTTTGCGTGAGATATTTTCTTCTGTTTCCTCGGTTTCAGAACCGCTGTCTTCTTCGCTGAAGCCTTCCTCGTGTTCGAGATCGCCGCCGGGGGCTAGGCTTATTCCGGTGCGTTTTAGGGATTCGTAGCAGGCAATTCCGGCGCGAGCTATAATTTCATCATCATCGCCCTGGAAGCCTGAGTATGAGCAGATACATTTGCCGTCATCGCTGATGACCGCGCCTTTCCAGAATGATTCATAGCCTAGAACCTGATAGTAGTTGGTGCCGGAGTTCTTTCCCGTGCGCCTGCAAAACGCTACCTTGCCGCGGGCAAGAGCGTCAAAGTTTGTGCCGTTGCTTATTACCAGTTCGCCTTCGTACTGGTAATCACGGTAGACTATGCCAAAACTTCTGCAGCTTGAATCCCACTGTTCAGGGTTCTTTTCATCCTGTATTTCAACAACCATCATCCCGCGCTTGCCGGTTTTTATGTATTCCTTGTTATCTTCAAAAACTGATTTTGCCGTTTTTTCCATGGCATTCAAAATCGCGTTCCGGTTCATCGTAGCCTTCCTTTTTAATTATGATGCAAGATTATTATCCATATTATATAGATACAATTATAGATACAATGCCTCTTGCAATATATTTTATTCTGGTATATAATACGTATTCTGGGGAGGATCTTTTGCTTTGTTTTAGTTGAAAATGAGGGGTGGCTTCAGGGAGGAAGCCATTTTGGGAGAAGGGAGTCAAAATGAAACGGATTTCATTGGTTCTACTGGGTTTGCTGTTGCTTAGCTCCTTTGCAACAGCCCAACTTGTGCAAAATTTTAGCCAACGGGGAAAAGTTACCCAGGAAATGAGGAATGATGGGCTTAGCTTTGCCCATCCTAGTCTTACCTCTGGCACAAAATACCTTATTACCAATACTAAAACCGGAGTCCAGGTAGAAGCTACTTGCGTAACCCGTATACCCGCCTCAGCCAATCGCATTGCCGACGTTTCCGTAGGCGTTTGGGAGGCCCTGGGACTGGCCCCGGATATTGACGTACTCATTTCTTCGATTCCGGTTGCGCGGGCGCGCCCAGCAGATACCGAACCCACGCAGCCTGGCGCTACGGAACCTGTACCTACCTTGGCAACTGGTAATGCACCGGCGCAGCAGCCAACCACTACTGGCACTACTCAACCTGTAATACCAACGTCTGAACCGACGACTCCAGCCGCCACTTCTCAGCCAACATTGGCAGCGGCCTCTGAACCGGCGCCGGATTCTGCGCCTGCGAATGAGCCTGCTGCAACAATGGCCCAGGCACCTGTAGCCGGAGAAGGCGTGCCCCTAGCCCAAGCCTCAACTCAGCCTATTAATATAACAGTTAATACTTATGTAACTTCTCCTGAAGAAAAGGCGCCTGCTTCCGGTACTCAGAGCTACCAGCCATCTTCGACAACCATGTCTGAATCTGAGTTTTTGATGTTCTTAATGACCATGATGATGGAATCAAGAGATGCAAGGGAAGCTCGCGAGGCCAGAGAAGCCCGTGAAGCTATGGAAGCCCGCGAGGCAAGGGAAGCCCGTGAAGCAAGAGAGGCGCGTGAGGCCAGAGAAGCCCGTGAAGCGCGTGAGGCAAGGGAAGCGCGAGAAGCAAGAGAGGCGCGTGAGGCAAGGGAAGCAAGAGAGGCCCTGTACCTTCAGCCGCAAGTTGCAACGGCTTATCAGTATCCCGCACCGGCTGTCCAGCCTTCTGCGGTTCAGCAAGCCCCAGCCCCGGTCTATCAGTCGCCAGTCTATGAGCAGCCTGCTCCCCAGTCCTACCAAACGCCCGTGTATCAGCAGCCAGTCTATGAGCAGCAAGCAGCTCCACCATCCTATCAAACGCCGACCTATCAGGCGCCAGTTTATGAGCCGCAGACTACTGCCCCCCCGGTCTACCAGGCGCCGGTCTATCAAGCGCCTGTTTATCCGGCCCCGGTTTATGAGTCGCAAATTGCTCCCGTTGAATCCCATCAGGCGCCGATTTACCAGGCACCTGTTTATCCAGCCCCGGTTCATGAGCCGCAGACTGCTCCCATAGAGTCCTATCAGGCCCCATCTTATGAGGCCCCTTTATATCAGGCCCCGTCATATCAGGCACCAAACTATGAATCGCAGCCTGCTCCGCAGTCCTATCAGGCACCGGCTTATGAAGCGCCTTCATACCAAGCGCCAATCTATCAGACGCAGCCCCCTGCAACGCCTGTCCAGGTTTATGAAGGACCGTCCGCCCAAGTCAATCAACCACAACCCACTCAGCAGCCTACTACCACGCCTGCCCAAGTCAATCTGCAACAGCCCACACCGCAGCCTCCCCAGATCTATCAAGCCAGACCCGCTCCTGTGTCATCTTATGAAATAGAGGATATGAAGATAATTCCCGGTTTGCCATATCCTCAAAGCGATAGAACCTATTGCTTGCAGGTAGGCGCTTATTCTGGATTGGAAGCCGCAAATTATGTTGCGCAGCGGCTATGGGACGCAGGCTTCAATGTAGCTTACGAGCAAAGCGGTTCAATATACCGGGTACTCGTAATGGAAATACCTGCAGATATGGTGCTTCATGCGGTACAGAGGCTTGGCCATCTTGGGATAGAACAGATTTGGATTAGGGACGCCCAATAACTGCACGCGGTAGCGTGATTTTGGAAAAAGGTAGCGCGGCGGGGCGCCGAGTATTGTTTCAACTTAGACAAATGCGCGAAGGCTTTAGCCTGAGCAGCGCGCCCTGGGGTTAGGAATTAGGGGTGGACTTCTTCAAAAGCTTCAACAAGAAACGCGTCCAGTAATAAAAGGCCCTGTTTGGTTAGGGCGGTCTTGTGCTCCTGGAAAAATCCGCGTTTGCGCCATGCGTTTATTGTCTTAGGAATGATTTCTTCAATACTGTGTTTAAATCTGAGCTGGAATAAATCAGTGTCAGGGCCGTCTGCCAGCCTAAAACCCATTAAAAAGGTTTCTTTGATTAAGGTGATGGAATCGAGGGCTTCGACTATGCCGGGGGGCTGTTCTCCGGGGCTTCTTCGTAGCCAGTTGTCTATATCGCGGGCTACGGTAAACCTTTGGCCAGTACCTGTGTCATCGTTGATGATAGTACCGGAGGCGGCTGGCCCTATGCCGAGCCAGTTTTCCATGCGCCAGTATCTTAGGTTATGGCGGGATTCATTGCCGGGTATGCTGAAGTTTGACACTTCGTATTGCGCGTAACCGGCGGCTTCCAAAGCGTCTCTTCCTTTAATCCAGAACCTGTCTGCTTCGTCCTTATCGGGAAGTTGAATCTCCGCTTTTGCTACCGCAATGCCAAGGGGAGTTTCAGGATCTACGGTCAGCGCGTAAAGGGAAATGTGGCCAGGTTCAAACGAAAGCACTCTATCTATATCGGCCATTAAGACATCTTCATCCTGAGACGGAAGGCCGCTGATAAGGTCTACTGAAAAATTACTGCCAAAAATTTCAGAGAGGGCTTTTAGTTTTTGGGGAAGCAGCTTCGCCTCCCCTTTCCTCTGAACTAGCCTGCGGGACGCTTCATTAAAGGTCTGTATGCCAAGGCTGATGCGGGTAACGCCGGATTCTTTGGCTGCTGTCAGAAAATCCTCATCGCAGGATTCGGGATTTGCTTCCAGGGTTATTTCCTCGGAGCTAAATTTTAGGCCATTGAGCAGCCTTTTTATTAGGCTTGAGCCCAATATTGAAGGCGTGCCGCCGCCTATGTAAACGCTGGGGATCTGTTTTACATCATATTGATTTATGGCGTATTCACAATCTTCCAGAACTTTGTCAACATAAGCGGCCAGTCTGTCATCATTTAGCTCGATGGATTCGATGGGATATAGGGGAATCGAATAAAAATCACAGTAGCCGCATTTTACAGCGCAGAAGGGAACATGAATGTAAAGTGAAGCTATCGAAGAACTCAGGGAATGCCTAGCCGATTCAGGGGCCAATAGCGGAACAGGGCTTTTCCGGCAATTAATTCAACGGGAACAGGGCCCCAGGTGCGGGAATCGTTGCTGTTACTCCGGTCATCGGAAAGGACAAAAAATTCGTTTTCTCCCAAAACTACTGTTTCCATATTTCCCGAAAAAGGCAGGGACTCGTCCCATAAGGCAGGGACAGACGGTATTAATGTTTCGTAGGGGCGATCCCATAACTCAAATTCGGTAAAGCTGTAATTTTCGCCTTTGGGCTTTACCCGGATTACAAAATTAACCATTGTTATTTCATCGCCAGGAAGGCCAATTACGCGCTTAATAAAAACATTGTCTTCTCCCGAATTCAAGCTGTAACGCTGGGCTGTAAAAAAGCGTATTGCTCCATCCAGAGTAACGGTAAAGAATCCACGGGGGTTGCCAAGGGATTTGTCGATCAAGACTATGTTGCCCCTGCGGAGCAGGGACGAGACATCTGACCCTGGAATGAAGGAGTATATTTGATATGAAGAAAAAACAAAACGGTCTCCCTTTTGAAGATCGGGCTGCATGGT
>JAIRUO010000099.1 GCA_031254385.1 Treponema sp.
TTTTTGGCTAATTCGCAGATCATTCCCTTTGGGTAAAAATTATATGAGGTAAGTAAATTATTAGCTTTTTCCAAAGAGCGGTTTAGCATTGAAGGAAAGTCTGCGGCGTTTTCATTCCAGTTTTCCTGAAAGCAGTGGACCGCCTTCCACTTATAGATTTCTTCTTATAGAAAAAATCAAGTTGGGAGCTTCCATTTAGGAGCGAAAAGGGGCCTAAATATCAAGTCCCACCATTGGGACAAACCTTACCGGAAGTAGGTCTTTTTCAATAATTTTATTGTCTTTTTTTGTGATAAGTTTTAACAGTTGCACCGAATGGACTTCTCCTACAGGTAAAATCAGTTTTCCGTCTTCCTTTAGTTGTTTAATAAGCTTTTGTGGAATTTTATTGGGCGCGGCGGTAACGATGATTGCATCGAAAGGGGCTTCTTCCGGCCAGCCTAAAAAGCCGTTTCCATATTTGCTTTTGACATTATTGAAATTGAGATCCGCAAGGGTTTTTTTGGCCTTGGCTGCAAGCTCTTCCAGCAATTCAACCGTATAGACTTCACACCCTAGATGGGCCAGTATGGCAGCCTGATAACCTGAGCCCGTGCCTATTTCAAGGACTTTCATTCCGGGAACAGGTTCAAGCTGTTCGGTCATAAAGGCAACAATATAAGGCTGCGAGATGGTCTGATCCAGTCCGATTGGCAAAGGCGAATCATTGTAAGCATGGCGTTGCAGGTTCTCTGAAACAAAAAAATGCCTTGGTACGGCATGTATGGCATCCAGAACAGCTTTCGAATGTATGCCTCTTGTTTTTAACTGTTCTTCGACCATGTTGGCCCGAAGCTTTTCAAAATCTTGAGTCATAGCTTTAGTTTAATCTGCCCAGAAGAAGACTTGAACCCTCCGCCCTTCGACCTCCTGTCTCAGGACGCCCGCTGGTCTTGCTAAAGCAAGCCCGCTTATGTCTTAAATAGTGGCATTTATTGGGGCTACGACATATTGAATTTGTCAATAGAACGTCTTGCAGACGCAATTATTTGTCGTGGGCCGCCTCAGGCTGCTGGCGGCGCACATACGTCCCTGAGTACCTTCGGTACTTTGGCCGTTTGCCGATAGGAAAGATTAACTGCACCGCCATTCGGCGGTGCGGCGTCATCCTGTGCGCCTTCCCTCCCTACCGGTCGGCGCAGCCTTCGGAAGTTCAAGTCTCTACGGCTATAAAAAATTAAGCCCCATACAGCAACATCTTTGGCTGTTTGGGGTTTATTCTGCCCAGAAGAAGACTTGAACTTCCATGCCTGTGACGGCACTGGTACCTGAAACCAGCGTGTCTACCAATTCCACCATCTGGGCGTATCCGGAAGCCTACCATATTGCTTCAGAAAGGTCAATGGCAGTAAATCCTTCCCTTAAAAGAGCCAACCCCTGTGCTTTAGGCGGCATGGAGGCCGCTGTACCCAAGGCTTTAGGTGACGAATGCACAGCATTCGTCGAGGCACAAAATCAGCATGGAAGCTGATTTTGTGCCCGTTGACCGAAAAATATACTGTCTTTACAATAAACGTATGCAGTTTGAATTAACCGAAGCCCTCCTGGATGATATTCTCTTTTCCATGGAAGACCAGGACGGGGTCTTTTATATCGATACCCAGGAAGGAGTAGTAATTACTGAATGGGACTCAGGCGAGCTTGTTGAAGAAGAGGGGCGGCTTATTGATTTGCCTCATTGGGATTCTTCCAGCGGTTTTAGGCTTATGGAACGGTTTGCAACGACTATCAGGAATCCTTTAATCAGAAATGAGCTTAGTTCTGCCCTGAACCAGGGGAGGGGGGTTTTCCGGGCGTTTAAGAACACCCTCAGCCAGCACCCGGAAGCGGAAAAACTTTGGTTCTCCTTTAAAGAAAGGGAAATGAAGCGCGAAATTGTGGACTGGTATAATGCGCTCAGAGAGGAGTGGGGGCTGGAAAGAATAGGGTTTGAACCGGAAGAAACATCAGACCTAATTCTGGAAGATTTCCGTTTTCGGGAATTCCGAGACGAGGATACACTTAATATTTCCGATAAGACTCCAGCGCAGACCGATGCAATTAGATTCATCGCTGAATCAGGAGATGGGGAATTTGCAGGCTATATAGCGGCAGAACGAAAAAATGAGACCTTATTTATCAGGGCGCTAGAAATAATTCCCCAATACAGGGGCTTGGGAATAGGGAAAACCCTTCTCGACTATTTCTTAAATAAAATTAAGCCTTTGGGAATTATAGAAGTTAACATAGAACTTCCTGTCGAAGCGGAATGGTTCTCCCGTGCATTGATCCGGGAAGGTTTTACGCCGCGCTTGACCAAGTATAGTCTCTCTTTGAATAAATAGTTATCATAAACAAATGGAAGCAATGAAGCGTACACATACCTGCGGCGCTCTACGTAAAGCAGACGCGGGTAAAAGAGTTACTCTTAACGGATGGGTGAACCGGAAACGGGATCACGGCGGCATTTTTTTTATCAATCTGCGGGATCGCTATGGGATTACCCAGACGGTAGTGGACTCCAACAGCCTTGCGCCTGGATCGGAGTTGGCAACAATTGCGGCGGAACTGCGGAACGAATACTGCCTGGCTGTTGAAGGCGTAGTCCGCCCCCGGCCGGATACCATGGTCAATCCTGAAATGGAAACCGGCGAGATTGAAGTTGCGGTAGATAAAATCGTCATCCTTTCCCATTCTGAAGTTCTGCCCTTTCAGATTGAAGAAAAAACAGAAGCCCGCGAGGAACTGCGCCTAAAATACCGTTACCTGGATTTGAGGTCAGAGAGCATGCAGCGCAAAATGAAACTTCGCAGCGATACTGCTTTTGCCGTAAGGGAATACCTAATCGCACAAGGGTTTTATGAAATCGAAACGCCGACTTTTATACAATCCACTCCGGAAGGTGCCAGGGATTACCTTGTTCCATCGCGGCTCTATCCGGGCAAGTTCTACGCGCTGCCTCAGTCGCCGCAGCTTTACAAACAGATACTCATGGTTGCGGGGTTCGATAAATATTTTCAGCTTGCCCGCTGTTACCGTGACGAAGACGCGCGGGGCGACCGCCAGCCTGAGTTCACCCAGATCGATATTGAGATGTCCTTTGTAAACCGTGATGATGTGCTTTCCCTTACAGAAGGATTTATGGGCCATGTGTTCAAAAAGACCATTAATCATGAATTGCCCGCGAAGTTCCGGCGCTTAAGTTACGAAGAAGCCATGGAGCTTTACGGCAGCGACAAGCCGGATCTCCGTTTTCAGATGCCCCTGGTGGATTTTGCGCCCTGGGTTGCAAACGGTGAATTTCAGGCGTTCAAGGATGCGCTTGCAAAGGGTGAAGCTGACAAGGCTGCGGCCGCAGCCAAAGGTATCAGCATAACAGGAGGCGGAGTCAAGGCCCTGGTGGTTTCCGGAAAAACAGATTATTCCCGCAAGCAGATTGAGGAACTGGAAGTTCAGGCAAAGATTTACAAGGCCCGTGGCCTTGCCTGGATGAAGGTTATTGATTCT
>JAIRUO010000196.1 GCA_031254385.1 Treponema sp.
AAGTTGTTCACATAAAGCCTTGTTATCATCAGTTTCTCTCCTAAAGAACAGAGTATATACCATTCGCAGACAATTATACACCGAATTTTTGAATTCTTTCAAGACAAAATATCTGAAAGTTTGCAATGTGTGCCGGATACATAGTTGAAGCGACCAAATATGTTCATAAAGTGTCCGCTTTTACGCCCGATTATATCGTCGTTCGTTGCTTCGATCGTTATACCGTGTATTGGAGACGAAAGTTTTATCTTTTCACTGCTTTCCGGCGATAAGGCAATAGCCTGAGCATCACCGCTTCCTGCCGGAACCATTGCCCCACTGTCCTTTGTGCAGAATTTGCCTGTTCCGAGGTGGCCACATACCGAACAGACCATTATTTGTTTGCCGCATTGATCGCAATACCAGGAATCATCTTCTATTGTTTCTTCCGGTTCAGACTCACTATTGGCAAGCGTTTCCAGTTGGGCAAGTTCCGCTTCGATTCTGGCTATTTGTTCGGCAGCGGAAAGACGGTGCGCATTATAATAGCGTCTTGCCTCCTGATTTTAAGAAAATGTTTTATTCTCTGCTTGTGGCGCTGAAACCTGATTTGCCATTTCCTTTTTGGCACGTTGTACATCAGCAATGGCTTCTTCGGTAACAGGTTTTCCGCAAACGGAACAAAAATCAAATATGCTCAAATTGCCACAGTGGTGGCAGGGGATACCGTCTTTAGGCTTGCCACATTCGGGACAGAACAACGCATCATCTATTTTATATTCCGGATCAAGCCTATAAACTGAATACTCATTCTCCAATAATTCCAGAGTAATAATCCCCCTCCCCTCTTCCCTCCGTGCCTTTATACCTTTGTGCCTTTGTGTGCAAAAAACCTATTTAAGTAAAATCCCTGCAAGTGCCGGAATCGAAACAAAAGTACCGATAGAACTGCCCAAGGAAGACAAAAAGAAAACCAAAAGGGCGCGGGTTATGCGGTTACGGTAAAGGCCCTTTAAGCTCCCAATGTCGTCGATTATTTTTTGCGCGTCTCCGACACTCGGCTTTCTAAAGCTTGCCTGGATAATTCCAGAAATAAGCCCTATGCCGATAACAGGAATAAAGGTGGTAAAGGGAGCGCCTATAAACGAGGCTAGAATTGCAAGGGGATGACCCAGGGCTATTATTGCACCTAATGCAGCGAGAGAACCGTTTACAAGAACGTAATACAAAATCATTGAAGTACCTATGCCAAAGCCAGCGCGGATAAACCCAAGGACAATAAGGCCGATAATAATTCCCGGTATAATAAAGCGGCCAATTTTGGACAGGATAGAAGGCGGCGGAAGCCGATCAAGGCTTGAGACATCGGCATCTTCTTCGGCGCCAGAGATTTTTTCCAGATGGGTTTTAATGCCCTGCAAATGCCCCGCGCCAACCACGGCTATGATCCGCTTCTGCGCCTCTGCTCCACCCTGACCGGAATTTGCGGAATTAGCCAACGCGGAGGCCGCAGTCCAGATTTTGGCTGCCAGGTATCGATCCCTTTCGTCAATTAGGGTTTCTTTGACAGAAGGAAGGTAGTCTGCAAGTTCAGCCATCATGCTGTCAAGTTCGTTGCGGCTCTTTAGGCTTTCAATTTCTTCGGGTGTCATTTTTTCGGTTGTAAAAGCGCCGGTTAAGAGAGAGGCCAGAAGTTTTGATTTGCTCCAGAGGCCGCAACGCGCCCAGGCCCGGCGAAGCGTTAGCTGCACTTCTCTGTCGCAGAGGCTGTGGGGTATGCCCATTTCGTCTGCGGCTTGCAATGCGGTGATCATTTCCTCGCCTGGTTTTACCCCCAGTTCGGCACCCATGCGGCGCTGGAACCCGGAAAGAACCAAATTAGCCATCATAAGAAAGCCTTTACCTTCCTTAAATACTTTTACTATATCCAGCTTTTCATAATTTTCCTGCTTGGAAATCGCCGCGTAACGGCCTTCGTCCAGTTCCACGCAAACATGATCCGGCTTTTCTTCTGTAATTGCCCTGCGTACTTCGTCAATGCTGCCACGCGAAACATGGGCGGTTCCGATAAGGATTATTTCCACGTTCTTAAACGTAGCGGTCATTCTGGTATCATTCATTGGTAACTCCGGCAGTATAGGCTGTGCGATCTCAATTGGAAAGCAGTCTCCGTTCCCTCAAAATCCATTCGGCAAGACGCCATTCGGGAATAGAACGGCTATTCGTTTCCCAGAATTGCTGGTAAAATCTGTTTGCCATATTCACATTGCCCCGTACATCATAATATTGGGCCATATAGAAAAGCATGCGTGCTTTTTTTAAACTCTCAGGTTCCCTGCCTAATCTTAGGAGCATATCGTTTTCGCCGTTATATACCCTTCCGGTAAGATCGTAAAACAGGCGTATCATATAGTATTCAAGGCTATCCCTTGTAACCCTTGCCATAGCCTGATTCAGGTACTGCCTGGGGCTTGTAACATTGTCCGCACGCATCCAGCATATTGCAGAAAGAAGCGCATAATAGTACTCATTCGGAACTTGGCGGTAGACTTCCGCAAAAGCGTCCCTGGCCCCTGCCCATTCGCCTCTCCTCATTTTATGAAGCCCTACCCCTTCAAAGGCAAAATAATAATCCGGTTTAAGACTGGCCAGAGTTATATAATCCCTTTCGGCTCCCTCGTAATCGCCTAACTCATCTTTGATCCCTGCGGTAAAGACATAAGGCAGGTATTCCCTTGGGTTAATGCTGATGGCCCTTTCATATTCCTGCAGGGCCTCCTCTTTACGGAATAAATCCAGCAGGGTGCTTGCCCTGTCAAGTGCAATCCAGTAATCATAAGGGTCAAGTTCTTTAGCCCTATTGAGGTCATCCAGCGCGTTGATGGGAAAACCCGCGCCGTTATAAAGCCGGGCCCGCTCGTAATAAGGGGCCGCAGACTGCGGATGAGCAGTTACCGCCCTGTTCAGCATGGCTTCCGCACTGTAGGGATCGCGCTGGTAACGATAAATATTGGCCATTGCAAGGAGGGCATCCAAATTAGAGGGATCTATATCCAATACTTGATTGTAGTATGCGGTGGCATTATTAATTGAGCGTGAATAAAGAAAAAGATCCCCAAGCTCTATCATAGCCCGTATATTCCTGGGGTCTGCCCTTAGTATCCTTTCCAGAACAGCCTGCTGCTCCCTGGCCCTGTTCGCGGCAGCTTCTATAGCAGCCAGCACAAAGAGTGCATCCAGGTTATTAGGTTCCTTGGAAACTATATCTTCCACAATGATCCGGGCATCCCGCGTATTGCCCGCAGAATTAAGAACAGAAGCCTTTAAAAGCCGTATTGGCGAAC
>JAIRUO010000198.1 GCA_031254385.1 Treponema sp.
TATACCAAATCACTATTGATATGGCCCGGCAGATTTTGCAGAACGGGTTAGCGGATTGGGGCATGGAATAAATGATCAATGAGCAGTGAACAAAGAAAGGGAAATTATCTTTATATTCACCTTACTCTTTTCTCTTTGTTCTTTTCCCTTGTTTTTTGCTTTTGCACCACAAGCGGCAGAACAAACATCACCGAATTGGAAAACAAGGGAACCCTCATCGGGGTAACAACCCCCGATTGGGTAAGGCTCTACCTTGAAAAAGGCGTTTCGGCTTTACAGGCGCAGCCGGAGTACAACGGCAAATATTGCATAGTCGGTGAGGAGAGCGGAACAAACCGTCAGTTCGTCCTTGCCTGGGCGGATCAGGCAAGCGCACAGCAAAGAATAGGCTCGCTGCTCCGCACCAATATCGCCAACCGCTACACAGCCGCAGTAAACGCCGACGCCACTACAAGCGGCAGCATGGTAACCAGCTTGCCTGCAAGCCAATATCAGCAGGAAATTGACAACATATTAGCCGCCGTAGTGAACGTGTCCTACTCAGGAGCGCAGCGCGAAGCCGACTGGTGGAGCCTACGCCGACGCTACGACCCGGACAACAAGGAAATATACACAGACGAATACACCGCCTACGTCCTCTACACCGTACCCAAAGCAGAGATGAACCGCCAGATAGCGTTAGCCCTGGAAACCAGCGTCAGAGCAGACTCCGCACTTTATGACATCACCATAGCCCTTGCCAGAGACATACTCCTGCAAGGCTACGATGAAAGCGAACTTTTAGATGCCGCCGCCATTACGCGTACAGCCGCAGACTCTTACAACCCGCCCGGTAGCCCCACAGCCCTTGCGTTAGGCGAAATTTCTCCCTTTGACGAATATAGTATTGGCAGGGACGTAGCCGCAACCATACTTGCAAACTACAGATTATGGAACAACAGCCCCGGCCTTACTCAGTATCTTAATTTAATATGCGCAACACTGGCCATCAACTCACCAAAACCTACACTATTCAACGGTTATCATGTCTCTATAATCGACAGCCCCGAAATAAATGCTTTTGCCACTCCCGGCGGTCATATCCTTATAAGCCGGGGCCTCATAAACGCCGCCCCATCCGAAGATGCGCTGGCAGCCGTAATAGCCCACGAGATCGCTCATATCCAGTTGCGCCACGGCCTCCGCACTATACAAACAAACAGAGATGCTGCTGACTGGCTCGCCCAATTCAGCCAATCGGGAGCCGCCTTCATCGCTGAGGCAATCAACAACGGCTACTCCCAGACACAGGAATACGATGCTGACATAGCCGCACTTGCCCTCCTTGCTGCCACAGGCTACAACCCCCATGGCCTAATAGTAATGCTGCGCGAACTCCAAAAAATCCAGCCCGGTATAAGAGGCGGTTTTAATTCAACGCACCCTAGCCCCACAAGCCGCCTTGTCAACGCCCAAATCGCCGCTGCCCGTTACCCGCAAACAGCAGATAGCCGTGGGGCCACGGCAAGGCAAGTCCGGTTTAATGCGGCAAAGAATTAATAGAACAATCCATCTAGATATTGCTCCATTGAATAATTTATTAGTTTCTTATTGTATTCCTTACCCTTTATATATGGTATATAATTAAAACGAGGCATATATGAAATTAGCCATAATTGGAAGCAGAGCCATAGAAAATCTAGATTTAAACGAATATATAAAGGAAAAACCTGATGTTATTATAAGCGGCGGCGCAAAAGGCATTGATACTATTGCATGGGAATGGGCTATTAAAAATAATATTGAAATTATAGTTCATAGACCCAATTACAACAAAGACGGAAGATGGGCTGCCTTAAGAAGGAATGATGTAATAATAGATGAAGCCGATAAAATCATTGCATTTTGGAATGGAAAAAGTACAGGAACTAAATATGTTATTGAAAGGGCAAAAAGACTAAATAAACCTTTAGAAATTATTCTTATTGGTGAGCAAGAAGACGGTGAAAAACATTGAGTGGCTCAATAAAGTAATGTAGTACCCGCAATTCGTCCTCGTTCATCTCTTTGACCTCCACAATTATTTTCCTTTGCAGGCTTGTCAAATTATGCCCCCTCCCGGCTATCATTTTAGGTTTCCGGCCCGTTAAGATCCAGTCTTTTGAATAGCCGTACAATTGCTCAATAAGCATGGCGGTACTGTTTGACATTCCGGATTCATCCCTAAGAAGCTTGGATATATAGCTGTCAGTTACACTGATGCTTTTGGCAAAAGCCTTTTGCCTTAATTCGCTTTCCAAAATTATGGTTCTTATCCGGTCTGACAGCGCCATATATGGTAAGGGTATCAATAAAAATATAGTAAGTCAATAGTAAATTCTCTTCTTGACATTTATATTTAATCAATGTTAAAATATAGGTATTCAAAAGTAAAGAATTTATCCGTAAAAAGTAATTATTTTTTAACTTAGCTGGTGTTTTTTGACCATACCGCATGGACGGACACCAAGACAGTGAAATTGACTTTTTTGAACTAATTATCGTAGCTTAGCCGCTTTAGCTCATGGAATGTACAGTGCAAACAGCTTCCGGCATTACCATTCTGTTATATGCCTTTTTGATTGTTCATTGATAAGTTAAATTGTTTTTTCTTTTAACCCAAACAAATCCATCAACTTTAGATATTATTGCTACATCGGTGGGCCCACCCACAGTGTCCTGATCTGTTGAATTATGCCTTCTTAATGAAGTAATGTTAATTAACGCCTCCGCCATCTCTGCTAAATTTATTGTTGGTAATGATGCAACAATATCTAAAATTGGATCTCTGTATTTTTTAACAATTATTTCTTCTATTATTACATTAACAAAGGAAGCAACGAAGTCATTTCTTGCTTTTTCCTCATTTACTAAACCAGTGATCTCTAGAAATTGCAATAATAATTGTGGAAGAATGATATATTGTAGGTCAGGATCAATTCCTCGGATAAACGTATTAATTACATCATCCTGTGCGAAGGGATATATTATTGATGATCTATCATTAATAATAGGATTAGGCTCATTCAAATTGTATAGAAAATCAACACCCAATTTTCCAAATATTTCTACTGAACATATAGAAGGAAATATTTCTTCTTCTCCATATCCAACAAAAACTACTCCAGAATAACCTTTTTGTTTACCGTCTATGGGATAACTAAATAATCCATATAATTTTACTTCGAGTATCAAAAGATTAATAAATTCTTGTAGTTGTTTTGCAGCAAGTGAAATATGTAATTCATTTTCTACTACACTTTTGATAAATTCTGTATTGGATACAATATATTTACCTGAAAAATCTGGGAAACGTATTTCGGTATTTTTTAATTCATCAATTCGTTTTCTTAATGCAGATGAAAAAAATTTTATAACTTGTTTTTTTAATGCTGCAGTATCGTCGATTAATTTATCAGCGTATTCAACGTGATAAAAATCCCGGATATATTCAATTAATTTTGAACAGCTTCTTTTGCAAATTTTATCCAAATTTTCCAATTGCTTATATTCTATATATTCATATTCAAAATCTGACAAAAATTTAATAAAATTCTTCATCAAATCTTCCAGTTTTTTAAATTTATCCTTATCTGTTATCCTGCTACTGTATTCTTTTATTATCAACTTCCAATTAATGCCCATAAATTCTGCCGTGTTATAAATCATAATCCCTATTGGAATTTTTTCTGAGATATTAAATATTTTTTCTGCTGTATAGTAAATTTTAGTTTCTCCTGATCCAAGTCTGATGGTTACAGCACTATCAGCGGCGATTGCAGCCCCCTGACTGTTTAGAATGGCTACTTCTGCTGTCATTATTTTTCTCCTATTACTATATCATTACACTGTTTTTATAATCTGTCAAACAAATTTTTCGATAAAGTTAAAAATTAATGAATTTACGCAGAATTTATCGGTGTTTACAGAAATATTTAAGAATACTATACAAATGGCAAGGGGGGCTGGCTTCTCCTTTGTTGCTGCGTACTTTTGCTCGTCTTCTTCTATTTTCAACTGACCTTCAAATTCATTATATCACTATGCCTTTCGCTCATATAGCCCAATTATAGAATCTTTGAGTGGCTCAATAAAGTAATGTAGTACCCGCAATTCCTCCTCATTCATCTGTTCTATATCCACAATTATTTTCCTTTGCAGACTTGTCAAATTACGCCCCCTCCCTACTATCATTTTAGGTTTCCGACCCGTTAAGATCCAGTCTTTTGAATAGCCGTACAATTGCTCAATAAGCATGGCTGTACTGTTTGACATTCCGGATTCATCCCTAAGAAGCTTGGATATATAGCTGTCAGTTACACTGATGCTCTTGGCAAAAGCCTTTTGCTTTAATTCGCTTTCTAAAATTATGGTTCTTATCCGGTCTGAAAGCGCCATATGGTAAGGGTATCAATAAAAATATAGTAAGTCAATAGCGAATTTTCCTATTGACATTTATATTTAATCAATGATAAAATATAGCTATTCAATTGGATAAAAGAGGTGTTATGAAGGAAAAACGTAAACTAAAGGACAAAATTATCAAATTTATCCAAAATTCTCCGGATGAGGTGAATTCTCAGTTGGCTGTATTTATAGCCGGGATGCAGGCGCAGAAGAGCCTGACTGATTGCAAAAAGAAAAGTGACCGTTCGCTTACAAAAGGCGAGACTGCTTTTTTGGCTGCAAAAACAGGTCCGCCGTTAAAATAAATTCCGAAAGAAATCTGATCGAGGCTTTTTACAGACCCCGTATGGGTTCTGATATTATGAGGAGGTTCTTATGAAAAATTTCTTGCGCTTATTAGGTCTTAGTCTGACGATTTTTTTAGTATTTTCCTGTATGACCATTCAGGATGTACCACCCTACACTTATACTGGCGATAAGGCTATTTATCCGGCAGTACATTATGCGATTGTAAATGGAAATTCAGCGTATTGGAGAAACAGCCAGATCTCTGTTCCCGATCCCAATACAGTTGTTATTGAGCATGTCCTGGTATCGGATGGAATCAGGCTGGCGGATTTTACCCTTAGAATAAGCCTGGTAAATAATGTGGTAACGTATCAGTTTTCCAATATCCGGCAAAAACCCCCTACCGGTCCTGATTCTGACTGGGTCAGGGTGGACCGCTTTTCACAGT
Organism: Treponema sp.; assembly: GCA_031254385.1. The sequence continues at coordinate 5,162 of JAIRUO010000198.1, forward strand.
CCGACAGGGAACTTATTTTTACCAGTTACTTTAATACGGAAATTCCAAAGGTAATGGAAAATGATGCCCTCTATGCTCGGGCAAAAGAAGCGGCGGATAGGAGCCTTGGCGGCTCAGTGGGCGGCGGTGCCCTCAGTTATTCTCTGCCATTGCAGAACCCGCTGAATTATTTGTTGTATCCTGCGGTGGGCGCGGCGTTTGCCAGCCTCAAGGGAAGCCTGGGCGAAAAGACAGCCACTATACGGGACATTTACTGCCTTGATAATGAATTCACCATTCAGGGATGCGTTGCCGAAAGGGGACGAGCTGATCTGATAACCTACCAGATCAAAATCACTGCGCAGGGCAATCAATTGGGTATATCATTCGTCAATATAGAACCTATTGGCTCATACCTAATGCAGTATACAGCCGCCGAGATTGAAGCGCTGCCACGGTTTGACACCCAAAGAATAGCGGATCAGCTAAAAACCCAAATTGAGCGAAATTTGGCAAGCGCTGCTATTTACAACGAAGCGAAGAAGGCATTTTTGGCAAACAACGAATTCCTATACCGGGCATTTGCTCCGGTTACCAGGGCAATGATGAGCGAATTTGCCGCAGCGCTTTTTGATGGAGAGATAGCCTTGAGCGTTGCAATTCTGGATGTCAGACAAAACGATAATGCGGAATTCGGTAATTACGCGACTGCAATCATGGCTGGATTGTATACCGAGTCTTCCGTTTCGAGGCTCTTTGCGAATATCACCTTGTATACAAATGACGCCAGCCTTGCACGGCTCAGACAATCTGATAGAACTACATTAAGCGGACAGCTTGTCAGGCTGGAGTATAACGCCGCTCTTACTCCCAGCCTCACCATGATAAAATAATTTCGTATTAATAAAGGGGGCTGAATAAGCTCCCTTTTGATAATAGGCTATACCACCTATGAACTTATATTGACCGTCTCTCCATTTTTCCGGCCTTCCACCATTGCCCTGGCTGCGGAATATGCAGCGGATTTTTTATAGTCGCTATTCCAACGGTTGATACCGATGTAATCAAAAATAGCCGATCCGGTATGTCGGCAGAATCGGTCCATCTGTTCAAGGCAGCTAAGCATGCCATTCCCGCTTCCACCGGGCGAAGCAACAAGGAGTACCTGCTTGCCTGACAGAGCCGCTTTCTGCTCTGGCGGCCTGGGCGGGTTCAACGGCAAAGCAAATTCGCAGCGACGAATACGATCAAAAAAGCATTTTAAGCTTTCTGCCATCTCGCCCCAATAAACCGGCGTGATAAAACAGAGCATATTGGCGGACTGGACGGCCTTTTGTGCCTCCGAAAAACCGTCATCCCCAAATGCGCAGATATGTTTTTCTCTGCAAGTTCCCCAGCCTTCGCCACAGACATGGCAGCGCTGTAGTTTTTCAACCGAAAGAACCTCAACATTAGAGCCGCCCTCTGATGCCCCTTTGCGGACTGCTTCCATAATCGAATGACAGAGTCCATCTTTTTTCGGGCTTCCCGAAATTATAAGATAATTCATATTCAGATGGTACAACCTATTGATGATATGCACAACAGCGCAAAAAAAAGCAAGAAGACGCAAATAATTGGTGCTCCCTGCTCCCTCCCTGCTCTTCCCTAACCCCTAATCCTCCACATAAACGCCTTCAATTCCTGACTCAAAAACCCAGGTCATGTACCGGGCATCTGCGGAGAAGCCGCGGCCAATAAAACGGGTGCCGTCGGAGCGCGTTATCAGCACTTCCTCGGCTATGCCGGCAGAAAGCTGCCTTGTCTTATCCAGCCAATGCAGTTCCGATGTTTCTATGACAAAACCTTCGGATTCGACTGTGATCTTTACCCCTCCGGCAAGGCTTATATTCCCTGAATCAAGGTCCACAGATGCTTCTCCTGCGCTGCCTGCGGTATTTACTTCGGTTCCCTGATTGATATATTCTTCAAAGCTAAAATTATTCAGGTTCATTTTTTTGGCTTCTTCGTAGCGTTCTGCAGATTCCGCCTGGAACCGCACTATGGGGTCGCCGTTCCGCACACGTACATATTCCACGTCAAGCATTATAAGGTCAGGTTTGCCTTCGTTTTCTGCTTGAGCGTTTCCATAGTCAAAGGAACATGCGGCAAAAAAACCGCAGACTGCAAAAAGAAAAACAGGCAATATAGCTATTTTAGCGCGGCCCTTGATCATCTTGATCATATAGTAATAATATCATGATCCGCCTTTATTTGGGCAACAAAAGCTGGACAAAAAATATTTATCCGAGTGGCGTAAAAGGTCATTGACAGTCTGCTATTAGCCTCATAAAATATAATATATGGCAGATCCGGTATTTTTTGCTGATGCTGATTTCGAGCAGTACCGCAAACTAATTTATAATGAGAGCGGCATACATTTTACTGCAACGAACCGCTCCATCTTGGAAAGCCGACTTAAAGAACGGCTCAGAGAAAAGAATATTGATTCAGTAAAAACTTATTTTGCAACCATTTCTTCGGATCAGGGCGAGTTAAAGAGCTTCCTTGACTCAATTACTACCAATTTGACCCGTTTTTTCCGGAATCAGGCCCATTTTGACGCTTTGGAGAAATTTGTCATTCCCGAATTGATGAAGATAAAGGGCAGCAGCGGAAGTACCATCAAAATCTGGAGCGCCGGCTGTTCTACAGGGGAAGAGCCCTATACTATAGCCATGTTATTGAGTGAAATTTTGCCTCCTCCCTGGAAATTTGAGATTGTTGCCAGCGATTTGAGCTTAAAATGCCTTATGACCGCCAAAGAAGGCTTTTATGGCGATAGCCGTATAGAAGGCATACCGGATGCGTACTTAAAAAAGTATTTTGACAAGGTAGAAGGCGGTTATAAAGTACATCCTAACATCATGTCCAAAATTCGTTTTGACTACCATAACCTTAATAATGATTCCGGCCAGCGGGGCGTGGACCTTATTTTTTGCCGGAATGTAATCATTTATTTTGATGAAGTTGCGCAAACTGCGGTTATTAATCGTTTTTGGGATTCTATGGCCTCCAAATCCTTCCTGTTTATAGGCCATTCGGAATCGCTTTTTGGCATGGATACAAAATTTGAATTTGTTAAGACCCAGTGGGCCACTTTATACCGAAAATTTATCTAAGGGAGTTGAACAATGGCTGATGAAATATCCGTACTGATTGTTGACGATTCAGCACTAATGCGTAATCTGATTGGCAGGATGATAGAAGACACTCCTGGTCTTGTTTTAGCCGAGAAAGCCATGAACGGCATATTTGCCCTTCAGAAAATCCCCCGCGTGAATCCTGATGTTATTGTTCTTGACCTGGAAATGCCGGAGATGAACGGCATAGAATTCCTAAAAGAACGGCAGAAACTGGGCATGAAAATTCCGGTTGTAATCCTTTCTTCCATTGCGGCCAAGGGCGCGCAAATAACCATGGAAGCCCTGTCACTGGGCGCTAGCGATTTTATACAAAAGCCTTCTGGCTCTGTTTCCGAGGATATTCATACGGTAAGGGATACCCTTGTGGGTATGCTTTTTGGCTATGGCGGCGCTTACCGCCGTTCCCAGGGGAATAAGGTTCTTGCCCCTGATGAGTACACCAAAAAGCCCGATCGCCCACAGGCTGCGGATATTATTTCTCATTTTAAGCTCAGCGTAACCCCTCCCGCAATCCCCGCAATCCCTCCAACCCCGCTTAGGAAGCCCGCTAAAACAGAAATTATTGCCATCGGCATTTCGACAGGCGGGCCTGACGCCCTTAGGGTGGTATTTGCAAACCTTGACAAGGATCTGGCTGTACCTATTTTGGTTGTTCAGCACATGCCCCCTGGGTTTACCAATGAATTTGCCAAAAGCCTTGACAGGATTTGCCCCCTGGAAGTTAAAGAGGCAGAAGAAGGGGACGCCGTAATAAAGGGCCGCATTCTTATTGCCCAGGGAAACAAGCATCTTGAAGTTGAAAGAAAGGCGACCGGCGGGGTTATTCATTTAAGCGACGCTCCTTTGGTTTCGGGGCACCGCCCATCGGCAGATGTGCTTTTTGCATCTGTGGCCATAGCCTATAAAAACAACGCCTTGGGAGTAATAATGACCGGCATGGGCAGAGACGGCGCACAGCAGTTAGGCAATATCTACAAAGAAGGCGGGATGACCATAGGCCAGGATGAGGGCAGTTCGGTAGTTTACGGAATGCCCAGAGTTGCGTACGAATTAGGCCATGTAATGGAACAAGTTCCCCTGGACAAAATGGCCCGCCGCATCTGCGACACCGCCAAAACTGCACGTTAATCTGGTTTTATTACCCAGCGGCCGTCTGTTTTTACAAAGGCGGAGGCCGGGAATTGAGTGATGCGGCCGTCTTCCGCGCTTAGTTTTAGTTTTCCCAGAACGATGTTTACTTCCGTCACTTTCCAGAGAGTGCCATCCCAGGATATTTTGCAGCCCTCTTGTGGGATAAGGCGCCGCTGTTCGCTGTAAAAAAGGTGCTCGTAAGCCAGGCAGCAGAGTAGGCGTCCGCAGGGGCCGGATATTTTGATGGAGTTGAGCGAAAGGTTCTGATCTTTTGCCATTTTAATGGACACGGGCTTTAGTTTGTCCGAGACCGAGTGGCAGCAGTAGCAGCGGCCGCAGACCCCTAAGCCTCCTACAACCCTGGATTCGTCACGGACTCCGATTTGGCGCAGTTCAATCCTTGATTTGAAGATGGTTACCAGGTCTTTTACCAAATCCCTAAAATCCACGCGACTTTCGGCGGTAAAGAAAAAGAGGATTTTCGGTTCTTCCAGGAGATAATGGACAGAAACCAGCTTCATTTCCAGGCCGTGTTCCTGTATTTTTTGCTTGCAGATCGTAAAAGCTTCCTTTTCCTGCTCCTTATGAGCCTTGTTTTTTTCCAGGTCTTCGGAACTGGCCAGCCGTTCAATGCGGGCTATATCTGACAAAAGCTGCGCATGTTTCTCTATAAGGCTGATTATCTGGGCAAGGTCGCGGCCGTAGCGCGTAGGAACCATGACCATGCTACCCGGTTCCAGTATATCTCCAGACCAAACCGCCAGGAAGGTTTCGTTAGAGTAAAGCAGCCTTAAACGGTAAACCGGGGTATCCGGGTTGATAGTATCCAGAGCTTCTCCGGTAATAACCGAAGAAGTTATTGTTTCTTCAGAGCTGTCTTCCAGTTGGGAAATATCCTCATCATGTTCAATATCTTCATCTTCATAATTATCTGAATCGCTCATCTTTCCTGATCCTTATTCATCCTGGGATATTTTGCCTGTTACCGTAAGATCAATCAGAAGGCCAGTAATTTCTTCCAGCCTGTTTTTCAAATCTAGTTGATTAATTTGCCTGGTCAGAATTCCGGCAGCCAATTCTTCCAGTTTTTGATCGATAACACGGATTTGCATATAGGGTTTTAGCTCTTTCCGTTTTCTCATCGCGGTCTGAGACTGTTCCAATTCAAAGGAATTTTCAACTACATAGTGAAGGAAATCCCGCACCGCTTTTTTGTACGATAATATTTCTTCGGGGAAAGGCCGGTGTTTTAGATCATTCCCCGCGCTATGCACAGCGTCAAGGAGTTCATGTACCGCCTCTTCAGAAGGAGCTATAGTTGTCAGAGGCCCAAGTTCGCCCAAATCCAGGATAGACCTTTCCAGCGCGTTAGAAAACTCTTTTCTTTTGGAACCGGTGGCTCTGGTTCTCCGGGTTGATGTTCTGGTTCCGCCTAAAATAGAGGGGCTTAGATTTCCATTATTAAGGGTTGTTTCAATTCCCTGTGAAAAATCAACTTTATCCATGGTATTTAGAAAAGGCCAGCATATCCCGGTGATCTCCCACCGCCTTATTCCAGGCTTCTCCGTCCCTGCACACCTGAACCCGGCCGTGAATCAGGCAGCCTTCGTCTGCCTGTATTCTTCGGGTAATAATATCGCCTTTTACTAGGCCAGTAGCCAGAATTTTTATCCCTTCGCTGGCAAGCACATTGCCGTAGACCACGCCGCCTATGGTAATAAAGGTGCCGCTTACATTGCTCTTCATCCGGGCATTTTCCCCTATTATTATCTTTCCCTTGGCTTTTAAGTCGCCCAAGATATTGCCGTCAACTCTGGTAAATCCCGTGGTCTCCACATTCCCGTGGACATATACTCCGGGGCCTATAATGGTATTGATTGAGAAATCTTCATGCCTTGAAGAGGCCATGTTCCGCCCTTTACCTGGTGCCTGTTCTTGCCAAGCTTGAACGGATGGTAATATATTTATAGGGGTCTACCACATCAGAACCTATGCGAATTTCATAATGAAGGTGCGGCCCTGTAGAAAGCCCTGTATTGCCTATATACCCGATGACCTCGCCCTGCTGAACTCTTTGCCCGACTTTGACCGCAAAAGAAAGCATATGTGCATAGCGCGTATAGAAACCGTGCTTGTGCCGTATAACTACATTATTGCCAAAACCGCCTGCATCAAATTCCACTGTTACAACCTGTCCGTCCGCAGTAGCAACAATGGGATCTCCCTGCCTGTAAGTTGAAATATCAATTCCCTTGTGTATATAATACTGGCCGGTAAAGGGATTTATAGTCTGGCCAAAGAAGCTAGAAATATGACCAATTCCGCCTCTGACAGGCCAGATGCTGGGAATTTCCGTTAAAAGAGCGCTTTGTGAATCCAAAAGCAGGCCGATTTCCTCAATAGGCCCTCTGGCCGCGGCCAGAAACTCCGCAAAGCGGCGCAGATCCTCTACTTCTTTAATGCTTCCTTCCGGAATTTCATTAATGCGCAGGAGAGTTGCCAGATCGCCTGTGGAAGTTGTCCCGGTATTGTTTATTCCTTTGATATTTATACCTAGAAGGCTAATGGTACCGGATAAGATAGGCTCGAAATTCCGGATTTCCCGGTTAAGCTGGTCAACTCCATCCCTCATGCTGTCCAGGCTGGCCTGAATATCCCTAAGACGAGTGTCCCTGTCCGGAGTCCGGCTCCTGGCCGTATTAAACGTTGTGCCGTACCAGAAAAAGCCTCCAACAATGCCAGACACTATGAGCAAGAAACAGATTACAGAAAGGATAGTAATATGAAGATTATAGACCTTCTTTTCTGAATGAGGAACAAAAACTATAGTATAGCGCCTGGTAATAGCCCTGCCAAAAGCCTGAAAAAATTTGCCCACCGATATAACAAGGGTGGAAGCGCTGTCTTTCAGCTTTTTTACAAGACTGTTTTCGAATCGCTTATATTCATGGACCGCAGCCATGTGATACTCCCTGGATATAATTAACGGCTACTTATTATAACAAATTAAATCCTGAGTTGTCAAATGTTTTTTTAGGGAATAGGGAGTAGGGAGTAGGGGGCTAAGGGCTATCAAAAGTCCAGTTCAATTTGGCCGGTATTTTGAAAATTTTTCTTATTAACGGAGAATATTTCCGTATCCCAGCCTGCGGCGGCAGCAATGGAGACAACAACAGGCAAAACCTGAGATTCGGCATAATGATCATAATCCAGGGGCGCATGGGGAAGGGCTGCCGGTTCCGGCCCGGAGACGGTCCAGACATATTCCACAGTTCCCCGGCGGTTTTTCCAACCCAGTGCGCGGGCGGCCTTTACCTGGGGCGGGGTTGATGAGGTATAGGTTTCCGGCGGACGTGCGAGCCTTTTTCGGTAGACCAGTTCCTTGTCAAGAAGTCCCTGCCGCAGTTCCTTGAGTATATTGGCAATATACGCCTTTAATTCATCTGGTCCACCTCCCCTAAAGACCTGTTCCAGAATTTCCAATTGAATGCGCCCAGCCAAGGCAGTGGAGTCGCTTCTTACCGCTTCCATGCCTTTGACTTCGGTGCTTAATTGGCCGGAAGAATCCAGTAGCCAGCCTCCGTAGCCCTTTGCCCTGCCACGGCTTTCTGTTTTTAGATTGCGGAGCGGCGGTATCATAAAACGGCGGTAGGGCTTTTCAAAGCGCAGTTCTATACAGGATTCAAGGCCGTATTCTTTTTTGATGGTTTGGGAGAGGCAAAGGTTTAGCTCTTTTGTAAGGCTGTTCCCCCATTCGGTAAAATCTGCGTAAGATGCGTTATCCCCAAGTCCGGACTCCGCAAAAAGGGAATCAGTGTCCCCGTAAAGAACACGGCAGCCCTTTGCGTTGAACCAGTCTCTGGAAAGAAGCAGCCACTTCCTTGCAAAGGAGGTAATGGCCCCGACCAGCTCTGTCCTTCCGTAACGGCACGATGAAGTTCCCAAAACGCCGTAAAAACTGTTCATCAGTATCTTGTAAACATGGCTAGCCTCATTATCTCCTTTGGCAATGGCCTTGCGCCTTTCCTCAAAATAAGAAGCAATAAGGCGCGGAAGTATCCCCGGTTCCCTGGAAAAGAGAGCCCCATTAGGCGCTTTGATCGCAGCCTCTGGTGTTTCTGCCTGGGTTCTGGCATTGGCCAGAGGGTCAATGTTAAAAGTCCTCATGATGGTGGGATAAAGGCTGCGAAAGTCAAATACCCCCACATTGTTGAATATACCCGGCATAGGCTCCAGCACGGTTCCTCCTGCCGCGCCTGAAACATCGCGTTCGGAATTTTCTGTCGGGGGTGCAATTTTTCTTTTGTAGAGTTCCAATCCGTAGACCCTTTCAAAACTCACAACGCTGGTCCATGCCTTGTCAAGCGACACTCCCGTCAGGCAGGCCCGTTCCAGGGTAAGCCGGAAGAGCCCAGTCTTGTCCAGAATTTGCAGTACGAGCTCAGCATCGGTTTTACAGTATTCTCCAAATTTAACCGGATCTTCCCTGTACAGGCTTTCAAGCTCCCGGATTTTTTCGTCCCCTGAAGATGTGACAGTTTTGCTTACACCTAACACCGCCTGGGCCGCAGCCTCAAGGGTATAGCCGGGAAGTTTTCTCGGCCCTGACCTCATTATGCGCAGCGCGTCAATTACCTGTCTGCCAGGAACCAGCGCCACCGCCGAATAACGCCTTCCCATTTCATTGTCTGATGTCTCTTCTGCACCGCCGCCCGCGCCGGGGAAGTATTTTGCCTCTTCCTGCGAGCGTCCAAGCAGAAAAGGAATATGGTAAAACGCGCAGCGTTCCGCAAGACGCGGATAATCAAAATCCAGAAAATTCCACCCTGTCAGTATGTCCGCGTCAATTTCTGCCATGTCTCTAAGGAAGGCCCTCAGCATTTCTTTTTCATCATGATGAAAGATCAGCGTGTGCTGTCCTGTGTCTGGCGCGGCTAACGCTTCGGCTGTTTCCGGCAGCAGAACCCTGACCAGGCTGCGCCTATTTTGCACTTCATTCCATGCTGAAACAGAATGGCCTATCGCAAGAATAGTTCCATTTTTTACATCCGTTTCTATATCTATGGAACAGATTTTTAGGGGAAAGCGGAGAGGCGAATATTCATCTGGGGCGGACAGTTCTGGGTCCTGAAAAACCAGGTTCACAATACGTCCCTGTCTGGCCTTTCCGCTAATTTCTACAGGCCCGCGTAGACCTGAACTCATTAGGAATGTGTCCTGTATTTTCGTATCGCCGTCAGGACTCATTATCTTTGCTTCTTCAAGTATTTTTGCGGCGGTATTTCTATGAAAATAATTGCTGAATATCAATTCCAGAAGGTTTTCTTTTTTATCGAAAGATTCAATATCGGTTTGGTGAATTTCATAATTAACAGAAGAGAGTATATTCTGGCAGCGTTCAAGGTCCTTTTGATATATCAAAAGCGAAGGCCGCCATCTGGTTTCGACAGCCGCAAATGACCTACCGTCCTCAAGGCGGCCCAGTATATAAAGCCTGGATTTGCGTGAGTCCGCATACGCGTGAACTATGAACCCCCGGAGGCAGAGCATTTCATCTTGCACAGGTAGATAGTATATTATTCATGAATCTTAGGTAACTATTGTTGAACACCATAAAATATATGGAGTATAATAATCGCAGACCATGAATGTTAATGGCTGTCATTATCGTACTATTTGGCTCAAGGAACCGGAACATAGGGCAGTGCAGATTATCAATCAACAAGTTCTTCCCTTTGCGTTTGAGATTCTTGATCTGCACACTGTGGAAGAGCTGTGCAAGGCCATAAAGGATATGTATGTCCGGGGCGCAGGACTTATCGGGGCTGCTGCGGCGTATGGCATGTACCTTGCCGCCCTAAAAGCAGGGGAAAATTCTTTTGTCAAGGATTTAGCTGATGCAGGAGAGCTGCTGAAAAAAACTCGGCCTACTGCCAGTAATCTGGCATGGGCAGCGGACAGAATGGCTGGTTTGGAATATTCAGGAACAATGGAGCATAAAAGGGAAATGGCGCGGCTGGAAGCGGAAGCCATCGCGGATGAAGATGCAGAGTATTGCAGACGCATAGGGCTCTACGGCCTTGAAATAATTAAAAAAATCTCTGAACAAAAACGCAGAACCGTAAACATCCTGACCCATTGCAATGCCGGATGGCTTGCTTTTGTGGATTATGGTTCAGCCCTTTCTCCGGTTTACGCTGCCTTTGATCAGGGTATCGATGTTCATGTTTGGGTGGATGAAACTCGGCCCCGCAATCAGGGCGCGAGCCTTACAGCCTGGGAACTGGCACAGCACGGCATAAGCCATGATCTTATTTCGGATAACGCAGGCGGGCACATGATGCAGCACGGTCTTGTGGATATGGTAATCACCGGCGCAGATCGGGTTACCCGACAGGGAGACGCAGCTAATAAAATAGGAACTTACCTTAAGGCCCTGGCAGCCAGGGAAAATGATGTGCCTTTTTATGTCGCACTGCCTTCGTCGACTTTTGATTTTTCAATGCTGGACGGGGTAAAGGAAATTCCTATTGAAGAAAGGGATTCCCAGGAGTTGCGATTTATCATGGGAAAAGCGTCGGATGGTTCAATTAAAAAAGTACAGATTTGCCCAGATTATACCCCCGCGAGAAATTGGGGGTTTGATGTTACCCCTGCACGATTCATCAGCGGCTTGATAACCGAAAGAGGTGTCTGCGAAGCATCAGAAAAGGGTATTCATGACTTATTTCCCGAATGCGCTTCTGGAGTACTATACGATAAATACGGAGGATGATATGGCGATAATTGGAATAATCGGCGGGAGCGGACTGGACAATCCTGATATTTTCACCAATCCCAGAGATGAAAAGATTAGCACCCCATACGGGGAACCTTCGTCGGCCTTAAAACACGGAACCATCGAAGGTGTTGAAGTTTTAATTCTTGCGCGTCACGGGCGGGAGCATACGATTCCACCAACCCAGGTGAATTACCGGGCAAATATTGCGGCACTCAAGGCCGCAGGATGTTCCCACATTGTTGCCACCACCGCAGTAGGTTCCTTAAGGGAAGAAATACGGCGGGGGGATCTTATTATAATCGATCAGTTCATTGATTTCACCAAACAGCGGAAAATGACATATAACGAATCCTTTGAACCCCAAAAACCCGTTCATTGCCCTATGGCTGATCCCTATGACAAAAGGCTCAGGAGAATCCTTATCGATGAATGTAAATTTTTAGGATACCCCTTCCACGATCACGGCACGGTAGTAACTATTGAAGGTCCGCGCTTTTCCACCCGTGCGGAATCCCACATGTTCCGCACTCTGGGGGCAGATATCATTAATATGTCAATTGCCACCGAGACTATTCTTGCAAACGAAACAGGCATTCCCTATGCGGCAGTGGCCATGAGTACAGACTACGATTCCTGGCGCAGCGACGAGGAACCGGTAAGTTGGGAAGCTGTCTTAAAGGTCTTTAATGAAAACGCCGCACGGGTAACGAGCTTGCTTAAAAGCGTCATTGGTAAAATATAGGCCAGACATAAAATTTTATGAATTTTCAACTTCGCTCCGTACCTACGGGCAAAAGCCCGAAGCGCCCCGCAATACGCTGGGCCGCCATTGCAAGGTAAACCCCGGCAAGCACCAGCGCTGCGCCTAGCAACTGGAGAGGCCGTAGTCGCTCGCCTAAAACCAAATATCCACCGATGGCGCTAATAACAGGAATAAAATTTATAAAGAGCGAAGTTGTCCCGATTCCCAGGACTTCCAGAGACTGTGCGTAAAACCAGTAGCCAAGCGCGGAACAGAAAACGCCTAAAAAGATTATGTGCCCCCAGATCTCTATACCCGGCATCATAAAATTCTGCATCTTCGAAACTTCATAAAAGGCAAAGGGCAAAAATCCTATAAAACCTGCTGCGGACTGCCAGAACACAATGAAGATACGACTGTGACGCGCAAATAGTGGCGAGGTGAGGAAACAGTAGCATACCCAGCATACGCAGGCGCCGGCCATGTACAGATAACCCAGTGCGGTTCCAGAAAGCACGAATGAAACTCCCGCTACCAGGGCAACGCCGGTAAGGGAAATTAAAGCACCCAAGCCGGGGAGTATTATTTTTTCTAGCACACGACCTCTCTCTTTTTGTCGGGAAATGATTCTTTCCCTTACTGTTTCTGCGACCATGGTTATTACCGGAATTGCGCCGGTAATAATCGAAGCCTCTGAAGCCGGAATCAGGAGAACGCCGTTGTTTTCAAAAAAGAAATAAAGAGTAACACCCGTTAGGCCCACGCAAGCAAGCAGGACCAGGTCCTTCCCGGAGGCTTTTTCTTTGGGAGCTATTTTTTTCTTGAGGAAAAAAAGGAAAATCAGAGCCAGGGTAAAGCGCAGCGCCCCCAGAGTCATAGGCGGGAAAACCGCCACGGCAATCTTTATAGAAATGAATGAGAAGCCCCAGAAAAGCATACAGGCTATAACTGCTGCCAGGGCCTTGGTACGGTTGGTCATGCTATGATCGAGATCTAAGGAACCGATTGCTATCGGTTTCTTAGCTCCTCAACAAGCTTTTGTATGCCGGGGATTTCTGCTATCATCATTTCGTCCCAATCATCTTTGTAATTGTAGCAAAGGTCTTCAGCAGATTTTTCTTTAATGGCTTTGACGTAATTCTGCAAAAGCTGGAAGTCTTTTTCGTAGCAGTGCATGGAGTTGGCCCTGTGGGTGTAAGTTCCCACTGCCACGCCTAGTTCGGCGGCGACTTTTTCCTGTAGCATAATGAGGCCGAAGGCATTAAAGAAGAACGCCTCGGGCAGATCGTTTGATCTAAAAAAGATCATGCAATCGAGTTTGTTATCGCGGATAAAGTATTGAATGGACTGCATGCAGGCCGGGTCTTTGTTGCAGCTGTCAACTTCATTATCCCTTATGGAAATGACCGCCCTGCGGCTTTCCCTGTTGCGCCTGAGTTCAGTGATTACAAAGGGCATATATTTTGAAAAACGGTCATGGTAGGTGTAATCCCAGCCCGCATTAATTTTGAAGTCGAGAATGCCGTCCACCAGTTCCATTACATAGCGCTGGAGATCATAAGCGCCCCCGATTATCAGCTTTGAAATCCGCGGCTCCGCTATCGGCTCTTCTATGTGAACAGTCATGGCACATTCTTTCTGCCGCTGGTTCCAGTCGGAACAGTCCAGGATACTGCCCCTGGTTTCCAGTTCCGTAAGCGCCTTATGGTAGGCTTCTGTGAGGTTGCGCCCCTGTACAAAAATTTCCTGCATGGTTTGTTCCTTAATTATATATGAAGATTAGGGAATGGGGAATAGGGAGTGGGGAGTAGGGAATTATTAGCTCTTCACTAAGTCTTCATGTTTTTAGTATAATTATTTTTAGAGGTATCAATGGCTAAAAAAGGAAAAGTGGTAATTGACAGGGATTTGTGCAAAGGGTGTTACTTGTGCATACGGGCCTGTCCGGTTAAGGTCTTGGATAAGGATAAGGAACCCAATTCCACAGGAACTTATCCCGTAATACCGGGGGCGGATAAAGACAAGTGTATAGCCTGCGGTAATTGTTATGAAGTGTGCGCGGATGTATGCATCGATATATTTGAGCTTGGCGCGTGAGGTTGTATGAATACTGAAAAAGTTTTGATGAAAGGAAACGATGCCATTGCCGAGGGAGCAATCCGAGCAGGCTGTCAGGCGTATTTTGGCTATCCCATTACTCCGCAGAACGAAATTATAGCGTATATGGCCCAGCACATGATTGCAAAGGGCAGGGTTTTTATCCAGGCGGAAAGCGAAGTCGCGGCCATCAACATGGTTTACGGCGCTTCCTGCGCCGGAGCGCGGGCTATGACCAGTTCTTCCAGTCCGGGAATCAGCCTTAAACAGGAAGGGATTTCTTACGCAGCGGGCGCGGATGTGCCCTGCGTTATCGTAAATGTTTCGCGGGGAGGCCCAGGGCTGGGTTCCATTGCGCCCGCGCAAAGCGACTATTTCCAGGCAACCAGAGGAGGCGGACACGGAGATTACTACAACATAGTCCTGGCACCCAAAAATGTTCAGGAGTGCGCTGACCTTACTTATCTGGCTTTTGATCTAGCGGATCAGTACCGTATGCCTGTCATGGTTCTTATAGACGGAATGATAGGCCAGTTAATGGAAGGATTGGTGCTGCCGCGTGAAAAGACCATGGAAGAGCTGCCCAAACGATCCTGGACAGTGGGCCGGATGACTGAGACTGGTAGAGCTTCCAGGCATATCACTTCTATCCACCTGGTTCCTAGTGAACTGGAAGCGAAAACCAAAGCAAGGTTTGAACGCTACGAAGCTATCAAAAAGGCGGAAGTCCGTTTTGAAGCCTCCGGTTGCAAAGATGCGGATATTATACTTACCGCTTACGGGACATCTGCCAGGGTTTGCCAAGAGGCACAAAAGCTCGCCGCAAAGGAAAATATTAAGGTGGGGTTTTTTAGGCCCATAACGCTCTGGCCCTTTCCTCATGAGGAATTGGGACGCATTGCTTTAGGCAGCATGGATGCTGCTGTAACTAATGCTTTAGCTGACGAACGCACAGCGTTCGTCCAAGCAGAAAATCCGCAAGGACGCGGATTTTCTGCACCCGTTCTGTGCGTGGAAATGAGCCACGGCCAAATGGTGGAGGATGTGCGCCTTTCGGTTTTGGGTACTGTGCCGGTTCATCTTTTGGGCCATTCCGGAGGGGTAATCCCGACCGAGGAAGAGGTCTTTGCAGAGATCAGGAAAATATTGGGGAAAATATGAGCGAGAAAAAACTATACGGCCATCCAAAGAGTCTATACGATGTGCCTACCAAATACTGCGGCGGTTGCGGCCACGGAATCATCCACCGTATCATTACAGAGCTTATTGATGAATTTGGTATGAGGGAAAAGACTGTGCTTACCAATCCCGTAGGCTGCGCAATCTGGGCAGATCTTTATTTTGATACTGATACGGTACAGCCTGCACACGGCAGGACTCCTGCGGCAGCCACGGGCATCAAGCGGGTGCTTCCGGATCATCTGGTTATCTGCTATCAGGGCGATGGCGACATGGCAGCCATCGGCACCGCCGAGATGATCCATGCGGCCAACCGGGGCGAAAAGTTCACCACAATCTTTGTGAATAACGCGATATACGGCATGACAGGCGGACAGATGGCCCCGACCACGTTGGTGGGACAGAAGGCAACGACATCCCCGCTTGGCCGTGACCCGGTTAATGCTGGTATGGGGTATCCTATTCGTGTGGCAGAATTATTGGCAACCTTAGACGGGACAGCCTATATTGCCAGGGGCGCGGTAAACAACGCGGCAAATGTACGGAAAACCAGAAATTACATACGTAAGGCTCTGGAACTCCAAATGAAGGGCATTGGCTTTACCATGGTGGAAATTCTTTCCCAGTGCCCGACAGGCTGGAGCATGGAACCGGGGGCATCCACAGATTGGCTAGATAAAAACATGATCCCGGTTTTTCCGCTAGGTGAAATCAAGAAATCGTCTGAGGCCGCCAGTATGCCTGCTGCTGCAAAGTTAGACGAAACAGCAAAGCAGGGGGTAGCCTGATGGCCGAAACTACTTCAACAAAGACAACCGAGAAAAGTTTTTTCGCTGGATTCGGCGGACAGGGAATAATTTCACTTGGGCAGATTTGGGTTTACTTTGCGATGCAGGAAGGCAAGCATGTAACGTTTTTTCCCTTTTACGGTGCAGAAAAAAGGGGAGGCATAGCCAGGGCTGGGGTTATCATTTCCAATGAAGAAATTTACAGCCCCCTTGTAACCCATGCCGATTCTGTACTGGTAATGAACAGCGATTCCCTTCCCCTCTGCGAAGGAATAGTCAAAAGTAACGGGATCATGCTTATCAATTCTACCCTGGTTAAAGAAAACCCCCAAAGGAATGATATAAGGGTTGTAGGTGTAGAAGCAACGGGGCTGGCTGAAAAAATCGGCGATATACGCATTGCAAACATGGTTGCATTAGGCGCTATGGCAAAACTATCAGGGGCCCTTTCTCTAAATGACATAGAAGGGATATTAAAAAAATTCTTTCCCCCGGACAAGCATAAATTCGTCCCCATGAATGCGGAGGCTATCCGGGCTGGGCTTGGGGCCGTATAGTAAAACAAGTATCTGCCATTAAAACGGCAGATACTTTTGCGATAGGCGACATTAAAACGTCGCCTATCGTAGCGGTTTACGGGGCAGCTTAGCTGCCCCTACATTCCACCTGCGGTGGAACGTCGTAAACCGCCATAACGAGGAGGAACTTATTTGTGAAAAAGCAGAAACTCAAATTTATTGGGCTCATTTTTACCATAGCCATTGCTGCGGCATTTATCCTTTGCCCTGCGCTGGCTCGTGCTGATGAAGGAATTACTTCTTCCACTGAATTAACGCTTCAGATATCGACCAGGCCGGAGGCAAAATTAAGCCTGACTCAAAGTTTTATTTTTCCCTTTCTACAGGGTAGCGGCCCTCTGACATTAGGGAACAATATCAGGACAAATTTAAGCGCGGAAGTTACTCCTGTATCTCTGGCCGGTATCGGTCAGGCAATCTGGACGCCTATTGCGTTTCTGGAAATTGATGCAGGCGGCAGGCTGGGAACTGGTTGGAATATGGCATTGGGAAACGGGATTGGGCTTAATAAGCCAGAAGGCTCCGGCCCTCTTCGTACATTCAGTATTGACGGCAGTCCTTTCGACGGTTTCCAGTGGAGCGCTTGGGCTGGCTTGGCTTTTCAGTTTGACCTTGCAGCATTATTTCCCGGAGACTGGGACCATGTTATTTTCCGCGTTCATAACGAGTTTAGATATTCCGCTTATTCCCGTGCTAGACCCGGAGAATCATGGGTTCTTGAAAATAACGCTGAATACCAAAATGGTTGGGCCTTGCATGGCACTGCGGTACTTGGTTACCAGATGCCCCTTTCCCCGGTGCTAAATTTTATTGGCCTAATGGGAGAAGCCGATTACAATTTATATGACGTACCTGGAAAGGGGAAATGGGGCGGCAATCTTCCCAATTGGATTTTTTCTGTACTTTTTAACTTTTCCATTACTCCTCAATTCAACAGCTCCTTAATTGTACAGATGAGAACCCGAAATAATTACGGGGATTCTGATTATGAAAACAAGAACAATTACTATTATAAGGACAGAGTTTTGGAGAATGGCGGCGGCAACCAGCGGCTTGTTTTTTATCGACTAGCCCTCATGTTTACTTATAAACTGCGATAATTGGCTTAGGCGCTGTAACCACGCAGTAGCTCTCGCGGCTTCGACCCCTGCGCGGGACCTACAACCCCGTGGTGTTCCATTTCTTCCACAAGGCGGGCGGCGCGGTTGTAGCCGATTTTTAAGCGGCGCTGAATAAAGCTGGCGCTGGCTTTGCCTTGCTGGAAAACTATTTCCAGGGCTTTGTCGTAGAGAGGATCATCACCGTCGGTAAAGAGAGAAGAGCTGTCTTCTTCGTCATCATCAAAGAAAATTTCATCATCAATATAATCCGGTTCGCCCAGGAATTTCACGTAATCCACCACGCGTTCCACTTCTTCTTCGGAGATAAAGGCACCCTGCATACGGATGGGGAAGGGGTCTACAGCGCCCGCATAGAGCATGTCTCCCCGGCCTAGTAGTTTTTCCGCCCCGACCATGTCAATGATGATGCGGCTGTCCATTTTGCTGGCAACCATAAAGGCAATGCGGCTGGGGATATTGGCCTTAATGAGTCCGGTGATAACGTCGATGGAAGGCCGCTGGGTAGCAAGGACTAGATGGATACCTATGGCTCGGCTCATGGCGGC
>JAIRUO010000214.1 GCA_031254385.1 Treponema sp.
ACAACGGTTTCGCGTATCAGATCAGGGTATTTGAGTATGGCTTCTACGATGATACGCGAATGTCTAGGCAGCAGGGGGAACTCGGTCATCATTTTTCCTGTTGATGAAAGGCTGCGGTCGTCTTCCAGCGCGTCTAGAAGGTTTAATGTTTCTATAGCAGCAATTATCCCTTCCCGGCCCGGTGGGGAGATAAAATCAAATTCTTCAAAATCTGTTATGCCCAAATCCGCCATGCGCAAAACTACTTCGGAAAGGTCTGTGCGGTAGATCTCTTCTGTGGTAAAAAGGTGGCGGTTTTCAAAATCCTTTCTGGTGTAAAGCCTGTAGCAGTTTCCTTCTCGTGTACGGCCGGCCCGGCCTTTGCGCTGGTTTGCAGATGCTTTGGAAATAGGCGCTTCCACCAGGCTGGAAGTAAAGGTATGCGGATTATAGTAGTTGAGTTTAGAAAGCCCCGAATCAATAACAGCGGTGATCCCGTCTATGGTTATTGATGTTTCGGCTATGTTAGTCGCAATGACAACCTTGGTTTTTCCCGCAGGGGTTTCTTCAAAGACCCTTTCCTGTTCTTCCTTGCCCATCCTGCCATAAAGGGGGAGTATGTGAAGATAAGGCCCAAGGTTGCCAAAGGCAAACTTTTCCATGCAGTCCTTTATCATCTTTTCGCCGGGAAGGAAGATGAGTATATCCCCTGAATCGTTGTCATGCACTCCGTTTTTTCCGCTGATTATGCGCTCTGCTATAGACTCAATTTTATCGATTAGGGCATCAGCCGCTAATCTGCTTTCTGAAACCGCTTCTATTGGTGGCGGATCGTAAATAACGGTTACGGGAAAGGTCTGGGCTTCAATTTTAACCACAGGGCACTCGCCAAAATATTCTGAAAAGACTTTAGCGTTTATGGTGGCAGAAGAAATGATCAGCTTGAATTCTCTGCGGGCTTCCAGAACCCTTTTTAGAAGACCCAAGATAAAGTCTATGTTAAGGCTTCGCTCATGGGCCTCGTCCACGATAAGGCAGCCGTATTTTGACAGCCAGGGATCAAGCTTCATCTCCTGCAAGAGTATGCCGTCCGTCATTATTTTTATCCGGGTATTGCGTTCTGTTTTGTCTTCAAAGCGCATCTTATAGCCTACAGGACCAGGAATAGCCACGCCCATCTGCCGGGCTATAAATTCGCTTACAGATACGGCGGCAATGCGCCGGGGCTGCGTTACGCCGATAACGCCGTTCTTGGCATAGCCTGCATCGTCAAGGATAACCGGAAGCTGCGTGGTCTTTCCCGAACCTGTCGGGCTTTCCACAACAATCACCTGGTTTTGTTCCAGGGCAGCGAGGATTAGGTCTTTGTGCTGATAAACCGGAAGCTCAAGGTATTTCATTCAATATAGGTAACTTTTGCCATGTCAAGCTCATGCGGCTCTTTCCCGCTTTTCGCCTTCCCAACCAAGACAGCTATGCCAAAACCATACCCTTCAGGGAATTTTAGGCGTTTCTTATAATCTTCTGCCCGCGGTCCAGACAGGGGTATGCCGGCCATGCCGCAGATAACGCTGCCCAGTCCTAGCGAATGTGCGGCAAGCGCGATATTCTGGCTTAGAATGCCGCAGTCCATTGCTGCGGGACTTGAACTGCTTGTTGCCGCAATAATCATGCAGGGGGCATTGTAAAAGAGCTTTCCTCCCCTGGACTTTATGCGCTCATAGCCGGCTTTGTCTTCGGCAGCGGCAAGGATTTTCATTCCTTCTGCATCAAGCTCGTCTATCAGGTTTTTGTCTGTGATTACTATAATATGCCAGGGCTGGCGGTTCATGCCGCTAGGGCTTGCCAGGGCAGCTTCTACAAGGGCTTTTACCTGAGCGCCCTCAAGCGGCGTGCCAGTAAAATCGCGGCACGAATAGCGTTCCGCAATGGTCTTCAAGGTTTCATTCATAAGATACTCCTTCTAACTGTCAATTATTTGTGAAAATGCAGTTTGCAGGTATCGCAGCCCTGGGCTATGGTTTCAACCAAATCCAGCTTTAGCCCCATTGCTTCAGCAATACCCCTGTCTCCTTCCATAGCCATATCGCAGAGCAGGGCGCAGGTATCGTCATCAAAGCCGAGTTTCTGCCATGCGCTTATCAGTGCGCAGTAATGGAAGTTTGTCCTTAGGTTGTCCTTATCAGCGCTGATGGGATTCATATTAAAAGTCTTGACGCTCAGATCGCCAAGGAACACAGTTCTGAACTGCTCGCAGTTTTCAGGCTCGGCGCACTTTTTCTTAAAGTTTTCGCCGCGTATATTTCCAAAGCGCCTAATGGCCCGCCTAATAATAGCCTCCGCGTCAACTCCGGCTTTCTTCATCTCATCATAAATAAGCCCCATCCATGAGGCCCGGTGTTCAATTTGCGCCCGGTTTACTTCAACTGCCTGCTCCACGCTATCCGGCGTATTGTGAATTTTTGACATAATAGCTCCTTAATCAACTTTACTTTTTTTATTCATAGGAAGCAAGGGAGTAGGGAGTAGGGAGTAGGTGGGCTAGGGTGCAAGGGACAGGACTTCCCCCATTCCCTACTACCCACTCCCCATTCCCTATGATAATATCGCTACCGGAGCTAAACATGGATGCGCTTGGTTATTACAACGGAAAATGGGGGCCCCTTGACGAGATGACCGTCCCCATGAACGACAGGGGCTGCTACTTTGGAGACGGCGTTTACGATGCCGCTGTGGCGGCTAACGGGGTTATCTTTACCCTGGATGAGCATGTGGACAGGTTTTTTGTCAGCGCAGAACTGCTGGAAATAAAACTTAGCCTTTCAAAAGAGGAGCTAAAAGACGTCCTCAACGAAATGCTTGCAAAGGTACAAAAAGGGACCTATCTGGCTTACTGGCAGGCAACTCGTGGCACAGGCCGACGCCTTCACGCCTTCCCCCAGGGTGTTTCCAATCTCTGGATAATGATAAAACCCATAACCATTCCCGATCTTTCAGAAAAGATACAACTAATCACTGTTGAAGATACCCGTTACCTTCATTGCAACATAAAGACCATAAACCTAATTCCCAATATCATGGCCGCACAGCGGGCCAAGGAAGCCGGCTGCTTTGAGGCGGTCTTTCACCGGGGCGATATAGTTACCGAGTGTTTCCACAGCAATGTCCACATCATCAAGGACGGAACCTTTATCACCCATCCGGCAAACAACCTGATCCTTAGGGGCATAGCCCGCAGCCGCATAGTCCTGGCCTGCAACAGACTTGGCATTCCGGTGGAGGAGCGACAGTTTACCCTTACAGAATTATTTAGCTGTGACGAGCTTCTTACTTCCAGCACATCCACCTTCTGCCTTTCCGCCGACACTATAGACGGAAAGCCCGTAGGAGGAAGAGTGCCGCATCTTCTACAGAAAATCCAGCACGAAGTGATGCGTGAATTCTCCGAAGCCACTGGCTATATAAGATAATGAGGAATGAGGAATGAGGAATGAGGAATGAGGAATGTTAAGATAAGCGAGCGTTCCTAACTCCTAATTCCACATTCCTCATTCGTCTCTAGATGCTCTTGTCGAAATTATTTTAACAGGTCTTTGGGCACTTTGCCGCCGCTTTGGGCGATCTCTTTCATTACCGCCTTGAGCAGCCAGGTGTTTTGCTCGGCTGTACCACCATAGTTGGCGGCATCAGGCATATTAAGTTCTGCGGCGAGTTTCTTGCGCTCCGCAAAGCTGTTGTTCATACCGAACACCGACAAGAAATCGACAATCGAGACGCGCCAGTTGCCGACTTTTTCACCCTTTGCCTGCTTTTCCTTTATTAAGGCATCGATAACGGCCTCTACATCAACGGTCGCTGCGGCTGCAGTCGCGGCAGTGTTTTTTGCGGTTTCTGTTTTGGTTGATTTGCCAAAAAGCTTATCCTTG
The DNA here is from genome assembly GCA_031254385.1 of Treponema sp. Next base: position 3,906 of record JAIRUO010000214.1, read on the forward strand.
ATCGTACTTAAAATTCCCATGTTTCTTCTCCCTGTTTTTGTATTCGGACATAGTTTTATCCGTAGTGTTCATCGTAATACTAAAAGGCCATTAATGCAAGCAAACGCCTGTAAGCCTGTACGAATTTAGGGATCTTTTTAAGATTAACCGGATCGCCATTTAACCACGGATTACTGCTGACCTTCGGTCAGCTTGGATTAGCACGGATTAACGCGGATTAAGAAGGATAAGAGGATTTAAATCTCTTCAATCCGTGAAATCCGTGCAATCAAGAGGGGAACCTCCCTACGCTTCGTTTCGGTCGGTTGAGTATACCGTGGTAAAAAAACATTGACCACCCCCGCCATCAGCCTGCGTACTTCCACCATGAGACAAATTTGGTGCCTGGCACTCTTTCTCGAAAAACACTTATGTCAAGGAAGGTTTTTTAGTATACGCTACCATTCCATTAGGGAACCAACACCCCATCTACCACTCTTATCGTGTTGTCGGTTGTAGTCAGTATGCCGGTTTTGATCCATTTGCCGCCGCTGAAGGTTCCGTATTCGGCTATGACGTATCTGTAGCTGTCTAATGACGCCGCCGCGTGTCGGTCAGCCGTATTTCTGAGGCTCTCATTTTCCTCGTTTGACCCGTAGATTACCCCGCCGCTTATACGGCAGCTTGCTTTATCATACGCGTTGTTACTCATTACCACCCCACCGCCAGAGGAGTATACGCCTACGGCTGTATTGCCGAAGATTTCTCCGCCGGTCATGGTAAAAGTTACCTTGCCGTTCATAACCACCCCACCGCCGCAGCTTATGTACCAGTCGGTGTCTAAGACATTCGCTGTATTACCTGAGATTTCCCCGCCGTTCATGGTGAAGGTTCCACGGAACATAAACACAGCTCCGCCGCCGTATTGAATGCCACGGTAATTTTTGGTATTGCCAGTAATGCGCGATCCAGCGTTCATCACCAGGTTTCCTGTATTTATATTGACTAAAGAAGCGTCATTGTCGCTAAGCCCTCGCAATGTGATGTTATTGAGGGTCAAGGTAATCCCAGTTTCTACCCTAAACAGGCTTCCCTTGGACGAAAGGCTGATGACCGGTTCAACGCTTGTCCCCGTAATGGTTATGCCTATATTGGTTTTCCTGTTATAGGAAAGGGTTTGGGGAGCAAGGCTTTCATCGGCGCTTACTTCAATGATGTAGTTAGTATTGCTCTGGGCGTTTGTTTTTACCCACGCCAGTTTTGCTGCAAGATTTGCGCCTTGGGTAACAGTAAATAGTTGTTGTTCCGGTATGATCGGGTCTTTACAGGCAATGAAGCTGAATATCATGATCAGTGCCCAGATTACAACTGCCGAGGAATGATTGCTTTTTTCATTCATCTCTTTCTCCTTGCATTAAGAGGCAGTGTACACTAATAAATATACGCACTTTGCTGTCGGTTTCAACCAAGGACGCGCATAATAGCTTAAAAATAACCCCTATTCCTTCCTAGAATGTAAACACATTCTAGCCTTGAGTGAATAAATCGTGCACCTTATATAGGTTTACATTCTAGCTAGAATACTGATCCGGTCTAGACTAGACTACTGATCAGGTCTAGACCAGA
>JAIRUO010000220.1 GCA_031254385.1 Treponema sp.
ATTTACCTTAAAGGCGAGCAGGCGGTTCCCTTAGTACCGGATCTTGTAAAAGTTGAGGAAGAACTCCAGGATCCGGAAGGCGCGGCTTTTTTTCTGGATCTTGCGGCCCGGAGCGTTACCATTGTTAAGGATACGAATGTCGGGGGAGAAAGAATTTTTCCCCTAAGCCCTGACAGAGCAGGCCGGGTATTATTGGCTGGCCGTTACAATGATTTTTTCAACGCTGGGGAAAAAGCTTTTCCCGGTTCCGTTTTCTTCCGCATGCAGGGCCGCAGCCCGTCTGAACTCGCATGGCTGGCCGGCAATGCAGACACCGTCATATTCTGCCTTGCGGATGCAGATGATCTGGTTTTCCTGCGAGGCTTAAGGAATAGTGGGAAACGGGTAATTATTTTTTCTATTTTAAGCCCTGTTCATATTGAAGAGGCACTGTGGGCCGATGCAGCTTTGGCGGTTTACAGTTATGCGCCAGAATCTTTTATCGCCGGTTTCTCCGCAATCCTTGGCCGTATCCCCGCAGAAGGACGGCTGCCTTTCACGTTAGGTGAAAACACGGCGACTCCAAGAAACTAAAAATGAAAACAAGGTCCCGCTGGCGTAAGATACCAGAAGCCTCATATCCTGTGGCTGGAGCCTTTTTGAAAAGCCGCGAGGCTCTTTGCGTTGGCGCTTGTTCCAGATTCCTGGCCCGTAGCTTCAAGCCAGGCCATATATGGTCTTTTTCTGGTGCTCTTGCGAGCGGAACCGACAGCTCCGGCGCAGAAAGGGAAATTGCGGCCTTCCTTTTGTACAGCCGCAGTTCATTATTTCCCATTTTTACCGGAGACAGGAATTATCCTCTGCCGCGTTTCTTGGACCGCTTTCTCCGCAAGGTTCCCATTTATTCTGTCCAGGGCCTAATAGAGGACACGGAGATCCTTGAAGAGGGAATATCGAAGAGGGGTTATGCGATAACGGATCGTATTGATTACGATTTAATGACACTTGACAAAGAACCTTTGCCTTCATGTTTTAATATGGGGCCTCCTGGCCTCTTAATCCGGACTGCCACAGAAGCAGACAAGGAAGGAATTTTCCCGCTGCAATCCGCGTATGAACAGGAGGAAGTAATTCCCCTGGGCGGTTCTTTTGATCCTGAGAATTGCCGTAAAAATTTATCGAAGATTCTTGCTTCAGAAAAAATGATGGTAGCCTGCCTTGGAAATAAAGTAGTTGGGAAAATCAATACAAACGCGAAATCCTTTACCAGATACCAGATAGGCGGAGTTTATGTACTCCCGCAGTTGCGGGGCCACGGTATTGCAGCCAAATTATCCGCTGTCTTTCTAAAGGAACTGACTTCCCAGGGCATGGGAATTTCACTCTTTGTCAAGAAACGCAATGCGGTGGCTCGCAACCTTTACCGCCGTTTGGGTTTTACGATTAGTGGCGATTATAGGATAAGTTATTATTAGGGATTAGGGATTAGGGGATAGGGGTTAGGGAATAGAGTATAGTATGATATTTATAGAAATACACGAAGCTGGAGATAACAAGTCCTATGCGGAAATTGACATACTGCTGGAAAATGGGGACCTTGCCATAGCTGTGGAGGTTAAGGCAAAGCCAAACCAAAAGGATGTGGACAAACATATCAATCGCATGAATTTACTGCGGTGGTCTGCGGACAAACATAATGACAAACGGAAATACCGGGGTGCCATAGCCGGGGCGATAATGACAAAAAATATACGGGAGTATGTTATAAAGAAGGGAATGTATGCGATAACGCAGACCGGCGATACTGTCCGCATAGATATTCCCGACGGCTTTAAGCCCCGCGAATGGTAGGCCGAGGGCCAGGCCGCCGAAAACTTGACCCGTAGGGCGCGATAGCGCCCATAAAATCCATTCCTTAAAAGAGCCAATGATGAAATCATTGACCCGTAGGGCGCGATAGCGCCCATAAAATCCATTCCTTAAAAGAGCCAATGATGAAATCATTGACAAATTCTTAAAATCGCAATAAAATCGCCATAATGAAGTTGTTTTGAACAAATTTTTAATTTTTATGGAGGCTGAATTATGGGTGATGTGGAAACTGGTAAAGACAATCCTGAAGGAAAGCCAGAGGGAAAATTTGAAAAGCTGAACAGGAATCCTTTTTTTGTTTTTTCAAAACCGTATTTAGATTTAATTAGCAAGGGTAAAATCTTCGGCCTTGTCTATATTGTAATGGCGGTATTAAATCTGATCATTCCTTTTGCCGTCATTTTTACAACTGTTGATTCAGGAATTTTCGGTTGGGGTCCACCAGCAAAGTATATATTTGCCATTATTTTGGTATGGCTGGTAGTTATATTTGCCAGTTGGATTGGATTCCAAATATGGTGGAACAGACGGGCAAATATCGTAAATATTAGCTCATCTGAATTTATTGCAACGGCCAGCTTTTCTGAAATATTGCAGACGCTTGGGGAATGGTTAGGGACATTGCTCGGTATTTTAGGAGTAGGTGTTGGCTTGATAGCATTGATTTTCCTGGGAGAAGAGGCAAACTATCTTTTTAGATTAATTGGATTGGGTTTTATGAGTTATGGAGCGGCGGTAATAATTATTGGGCCGGTTGCTGGCTTTTTTATTATCGTTTTGTTCCGGTTCATTGCTGAACAATTGCGGCTATTTGCAACGCTTGTTAATAACACAAAAGATATAGCGGCAAATCTGAAAAACAAGCCAGACGGCGCTGGCAACGTCTAAGCGCCAGTCATTTTTTCATATTAAGGAGGATTTGTTATGAAATTGAGTTTCAGGGTTTTAGCAAAATTCGCATTGCTATTGGTGGTCATAGGCTTTTGTATGCCAATAGCCTGCGACCAGAACGGGTTTGAGCTTGCGGATTTTATGATGCAGAGTGACAAAACTTTTGAAGGCTTGCTGTTCTACCTTTTGTTTATATCTGCGGTTGCCGGGGTCATTATTGGCGTCTTACTGTTAATGAAAATAAAACTAAACCCAATTATTGACTGGATTGCCATTGGCGTCTGTATTGCAAGCGGCCTTATTATTTATTTCAGGCTGTTTAATAATGGGCCGGATCTGCAGAGCGGCGCATTTATGATATTAATTGGATGGATCGCGGCGCTGGCCCTTCAGGTTTTTTCAAAGGTGAAAAAGGAATAGGCAGCCGAAGGGCGGCAGGGATGCCGTTTTTATGCCCTGCCGTGCTTGATATTCAGCCCTCTATAATCTACAATAAACCCATGGAAAATCAAAACATAGTCCCAAAAGGAAAGCTTTCGGTTTCCTTTATTTGGATAGTTTCTACCGTCATTCTTTGTGCGGTTTTTGTTGTGGTATCGCTTCCCAGAGTCCAGGCGCAGAGCCGTCAGCAGACTAACACTGTGTCCCAGTATGCAAGCCTCTTAAGCAATGTGTTTAACTTTATTCAGCAGAATTATGTTGAAGAGGTAGATACACTGCAGCTTTTTGAAGGGGGCATGATAGGAATGTTCGATTCGCTGGGGGACCCTTATTCGGTCTATATGAACGAAGCCGAAATGGCGGATTTGAACAGTACCACTGTGGGCACTTACGGAGGGGTGGGGCTTTACATATCAAAGCCGACCCGCACTGACGGCAAGCCCTCTTATGTGGAAGTTTCTTCTCCCATTGAAGATACCCCGGGCTGGCGCTCCGGCATTAATCCGGGAGACCTTATCATCGAAATTAACGGAGAATCCACAGATCTTCTTTCTATGGATGATGTCCTAGCGCGCCTTAAGGGGGTTCCCGGAGAGGTGGTAAGGCTTCTTATACGCAGGGGCGAAAGGCTGGAATTCCCGGTTACCATTGTCAAAGAGATTATCGAAGTTCCTACCGCAAAATACGCCATGATCGGCAATATAGGGTATCTAAATCTCCTTACCTTTACCCCCATGACCGTTGACCGGGCCAGGGATGCTATCAATGAATTTATTTCTAAGGGCTACACTGGCCTGATTCTGGATTTGCGGAATAATTACGGTGGGCTTCTTAATTCCGCTGTTGCTGTAACGAATCTTTTTGTGGAGGGCGGGGTAGTGGTTTCCACAAAATCCCGGATATCCCAAGATAATGTCGTTTATCCAGCAAGGAATAGAGCCATGGTCAGTCTGGACATTCCCATGGTGGTGCTTATTAACAGGGGTTCCGCCTCCGCATCGGAAATTGTCGCCGGCGCTTTGAAAGACCGAGGACGTGCCTACCTGGTGGGGGAGAAGTCTTTTGGCAAAGGTTCAGTTCAGCAGGTGTACGATTTGAACAGGGTTGGCTTTAAGCTTACCACCGCCCGGTACTATACGCCAAGCGATGTTAATATTGACAAGATCGGCATTCCTCCGGATCTGGAAGTTCTATTTCCGGAATTTACCCTTGAAGAAGCAGATAGATATAGCGATCTGATATTGTCAGAAAGAATACCGGCCTATGTCAGCGCTAATCCAGGGGCAACCGTTGCGCAGGTTGATCTTTTTGCCCGCGAACTGAACCGGGAATACAACCTGGAACTTTCCCTTCTTAGGCGACTTATCCGTAACGAGCAGAATAGGACGCAAATCGCGCCGGTTTATGATCTGGATTATGATATCCAGCTTCAAGCAGCGATGCGGGTTTTGCAGCAGGGGAATTTCAGGGCCTTGATGCAGACTACAAAGACGCTTAGGGAACTGCAAGACGAAGCCCTCAAGGAAGAAGGACTCGCTTTAGCCTCTTGAAAAAATTCATACTTGAATCAGCGCCGGATTCTGATGGGTTAGTACGCATACTCGGCAAGGATTACCATTATCTGGCGCATGTCCGGCGTGTTGTGCCGGGCGATCAATTTATGGCAGTACTGCTGGACGGAACAGAAACAGAGCTAATGATCTGCTCGACAGACGGTAATGCAATTACCGCCCAATGCTTGCAGCCGCAACCAGTATACAATTCGCCCATTGCGCCCATCATCCTTTTTCAAGCTCTGCCAAAGGGAAATAAAATGGACCTTATAATCCGGCAGGCGGCAGAAGGCGGCATTTCAGAAATAGTTCCCTTTGAATCAGAATATTCTATTAAAATAAAAGCTTCCGTTGTGCAGAATCGAATTGATAAAGTACAGCGCTGGCAGCGGATCATCCGGGAAGCAAGGCAGCAGTCAGGGTCTTCGACTCCTACAACAGTAAAGTCGCCGCTTGACTTTGACGGGCTTCTTGACTATTGGGAAGGGCTAAAAAAAGAATATGATTCGCCCGGAACAGGGATATTGCTTCATCATGAAATGCTGGGTGCCCCACTTGATAAGGGCGCTTTTCATGATTATCTTGATAATAACCCCAGCTTTGTAGTTCTGGCTGTGGGGCCAGAAGGGGGTTTTTCTCCGGGGGAAGCCAGCCTGTTTGTAAAGGCTGGGTTCAGGCCAATTAAGATGGGCAATACTGTCCTAAAAACGGAAACTGCCGCGCTTTATGGTGCCGCGGCCATACGGATTATACTGTTGGAGAGCGATTCGTGGCTGCCCAAGAAAAGAAAGAAATTATAAACGAAAGGCTGAATCTTTTACGAGTTCCTCTAGATATCATCCCCAGGGATGATCTCGAGGATCAGATATCCAAGCTTTTGCTTTGGCCAAAAAATAACGCAGACAGCAAAGAAGAAGGCAGAAATCTTGTACTTCTTTCCCTCTGGGATCTGCTCCGGGCCAGAAGAAAAAGGGAGTACCGGAATTATGTTCTTAAGTCACCAATGGTTATTCCCATCTCAAAGAGCCTTGTGGGAGGGGCCCGTTTTCTAAAAGGCAAAACCCCGATCCGGTATATGCCTTTTCATTTTATCGTAGACCTCCTTAGCGTTTTGGAAACTAAGGAATGTACACTATATCTCTTGGGCTCGAATGATCGTACCCTAAAAAAGGTGGAGAGCAATATACGCCAGACCTTTCCAGGGCTAAGGATAGTTGGCCGCTGCGATTCTTCCTTCCGCCGTCAAAACGAGGGGGCCATAGTCGAAGCCATTCGCAAAACCTCGCCCCAGTTGCTCCTTGTCGGCAAGGGTGTTCCCGGTGAGGAACTCTGGATAGCCCGGCACCACAAAAGCCTGAACAAGGGCTTAAGGCTCTGGTGCAGCGATATTTTTGATGTTTTTGCGGAGAAGAAATCAAGGCCGGCCGAATGGGTTTTTAACGCTGGCCTAGAATCATTTGTCTATGGCATCAAAAGGCCCTATAAGATATTCAGGCTGTTCCCTTATTTTTACTATAAATTGCTCCTTCTGATTTATAAGATTCTGAAAAAAAGCTAGTGCCCCAGCTGTACGGCTTTTGTGATGGTATTGATGAAGTATAACGCTTCGCGTTCTGTAAGGCCGGAGCGGGAAAAGATGTCCCTGAAAAAACGTTCCTGTTCTTCCCTTCCCGGTTTTTTATAAAAGCCGAGCTCCTTTAGCCTGTCGGTAAGATTGCGGACAAGATCATTTATAGTTTCCTGATCCAGGGGTATCCACTGGCCTTTGGTTGTCAATTCTTCGGCATTGGTCAGAGTCTGGAATAATTCGTAGGCATAGATCATCACCGCATGGGATAGATTGAGCGAGGGGAAGATGTCGTCAGCCGGGATATGAGAAGCGAAATTGCAGAGTTCAAGCTCATTGTCTTCCAGGCCAGTGCGCTCATTGCCAAAAACCAGAGCCGCAGGTCCAGGGTGATCCTTTAAGAAACAAGCGGTTTCATGGGGAGTCATGGTAAGCTGCTTGCGGTGGCGGCCTCTGCGCCTTGTTGTGCCGATTACCAGGGATAAGTCATGGATAGCGGCGTTCAGGGTATCAAAGTGTTCCGCGTTTTCCCATAAGTCCCCGGCATGGACAGCCCTGGCCTTTATGACCGCCATGTTGCCTCCGTAACCGAATCCAGCTTCGGAAAGGGCCGCATTTTCGTCTTTGAATTCCGGGGCAACAAGGCGCAGCCGGGAAAGCCCCATGTTCTTCATGGCCCTGCATACGGCTCCGGCATTTCCTGCTTCTGCAGGCCGGGATAAAACAATAATCACATCAGATAAATGCATTATTTTATTGTTTACTACTTTCAAATAAATTAGTATATGGAATTAATGGGAAAAGTATTTTTGGGCAAAAAGGCCCTGGTGGTTGGCGGTACTGGCGGAATAGGCAGGACAGTGGCTCTGGGATTGGCTGCCAGAGGTGCAGACCTTGTGATACACGGCGGATCTTCAAAAGAGCGCCTTGATAACACTCTTAAAGCCATTAGGGAAACAGGAGCAATAGGGGATGGTTTCCTTCTGCCTATTAGCGGTACTGAATCGGCAAAGGAAATTTTTTCCCACGCAGGGGAACCTGATATCTTGAT
>JAIRUO010000097.1 GCA_031254385.1 Treponema sp.
AATTTTGTAATATGGTTGTCAAAGTCTGCTGTTCTTACAGAAAAAATCTGAGGATCAACCAGGACGCTTTTGGGCAAACAAATATCAAACTGTGCCAGTATTTTCTGCGCATCAGGGGACAGCAAGCCTCCGCAGCATTTACCGGCTTCCTTGCCTCTTTTATCTATTGCGATTACTTTGTATTTTTTATCTAATAGCCTTGCTAATGTAGCGCCAGCAGGCCCCAAGCCAATTATAGCAATATCATACTGGGTATTATTCATGTGCCATTTATTGTATTGATCTTCCCGTCAGGAGCATAAGTCAATTCAGTTACCTTTAAACTCCGCAACCAAGTACGTCCGCCGGAAGGGACGCTGTCATGGTGAAAAAGATACCACTTCCCCTTGTACTCCACGATAGCGTGATGGGTTGTCCAGCCTACCACCGGCGTAAGGATCACGCCCTGATACGTGAAAGGCCCGTAGGGGCTGTCGCCTGTTGCATAGCACAGAAAATGGGTGTCTCCGGTAGAATAGGAAAAGTAATATTTGCCATTGTACTTATGCATCCACGAGGCTTCAAAGAAGCGTCTTGTGTTGTCGCCCTGAGTAAGCGGCTTGCCTTTTTCATCAAGTATGAGCACCGGCTTGGGTTCTTCCGCAAACTGGAGCATATCGCCGCTTAATTTTGCAACCCGTGCAGTAAGTGCCGCCTCGCTTTCCGCCGGGATGGATGCGCTTTCCAGCGCCTTATTATCCCAGTAACGCTGAAGCTGTCCGCCCCATAAGCCGCCAAAATACATATAATAGCTGCCGTTTTCTTCAAAGACACAGGGGTCTATGCTGTAGCTTCCTCGAATCGGGTCGCCCTGCGGAACAAAAGGCCCCTCCGGGCGGTCGGCAATTGCCACTCCGATACGGAAAATATCGTTTTTGTCCTTTAAGGGGAAGTACATATAATACTTGCCGTCTTTGCATGCGACATCGCTGTCCCACAACTGGCGACCAGCCCAGGGAATGTCCTTAATGTCCAAGACCACGCCGTGATCCATCACCTGCCCATTTTCAACATCGTCCATAGAAAAGACATGGTAATCCTTCATATCAAAGTGATCGCCGTTATCATTTTCCTTGACATCGCTTTCCCTATCGTGGGAAGGATAGATATAAACCTTGCCGTTAAAGATGTGAACGGCAGGGTCAGCCATATAGTCGTTGGGTACTAAGTATCTCATTTTTATAACATAGCATGGGATTAGGGATTTTGCAAGAGAAAAGGGGGTACCCTTACGATATTCCTTCCCATTTCCACCGATCTAAAAAACAATCTTGTCTTATTCATTTTCACGATAATGTTTCACTTTTCACTTTAGCTAAATAATTTACCATACTGTTTTCTTCATGTTTATTATATACATAACCAAAATAATCACCAACACTAGAGGCCACTTTATTAAATAATTCACATGTATAAAAAACGGCATCCCAAAAATTGGCGTAATTACCATCTGAATATATTTTTGTGTACAAATTATAAATATTTTCTGGTAAATATTTTTTATAGTATTTACCGTCATTCCCTTTGGGTACGGAAAAATCAGTCTGCATGCCTATATACCATTCTATCATTCGGTTTAGCGTTGTTATGGTTTTTGAATAAAATTCTTCCTTTGCATAAGGCAATTGATCACGGGCTATGCCTTTCGCGACGGTATTTAGAAACCACCAAAACCCAGAACAACAAGCCGAATATTCATCTTCATGAGGTTTTTTAACACAATAATCTGAATTATTTAATACAGATTTTTCTGGCAAACAATTATCTTTATCAAGTAAAACAATTGTTAGTTTATTTTTAATATGAATATGATTCATAGCCTCTTCAATTAATTCAATCATCAAATCAATGTGATTTCCATCTTCAAGCAAAATGCACCAAACATAACGACATGACAAATCGTTGATTTCTTTCATAAAAAAATTATTTTGAACTTTACAGCCTTCAAAAACAAAAGTAATATTACCAAAACTATTTAACCATGCTTTGCTATTTGTAAAAGAACTAATTTCAGTAACAATATAAACAATATCATAATCTGAATATTTATCTTTTTCAGCAAAAGGATTTGCGCGAGAACCGTGCATATAAACGGCTCTAATTCGTTCATCTTCTTTAGCAATTTTCATAATTGATTCAAGCATTTCTTGTTCCGTTCTCATTTTATTTACTCCTAACTATTACAGATTGTCTACGCTTTATATTGTATTATTTTATCCATTCTGCCAACCACCCTAAATCCTAACCCCTAACCACTGTTCAAACTTTACAAAAGATGCTATAATATGAGACATAAAAAAGAAAATGAGGTAAATATGCCTTTATCAGGTTTCAAGATTCTGAATAACAAAAGCCTTAAATTATTCATTTTCATGCTGTCGCTGTTTTTGCTTCTATCCGGTTGTGCAAAAAGCCCGATCTTGTCTATAACCCCAGTCTCCACGCCCGGCGGAACATCCCAATTACTAAGCGAAAACGATACGTATACGCCTGGGCAAAGTACCGCCGTTTCAACCATTTTTGTTCAAGCTACAGACGGCACTGACGACGGGGTTAAACGGCTCATCAGCTCTATGCAAAGCAGGGGGCTTGATTTCTACAAAAGAGCAACTTCACCAAACGGCCTGATTGCCTCTACAGATGTGGTGCTGCTGGAAATTAACTGCCAATGGGCGGAGCGCGGCGGCACCAACACGGACCTTATACGCAGCGTTATACAGGCAATACTGGATCACCCCGATGGCTTCCGTGGGGAAATTATTGTGGCGGATAACGGACAGGCCCAGTACGGCAGCAACGGGAGAGGCGGCAGCCTAAGCTGGGCAAATGCCAATGCCGTGAACCGGCAGCAGTCCGCAATGCATGTAATCCGTTCTTTTCAGGAGAGAGGTTATAAAGTTACCGGCGTTCTGTGGGACGATTTTACCCGTGTACGTGTACAGGAATTCAACAGTAATGATAACAGGGACGGTTTTGTGGTGGAGGACACAAGGCGCAGTACCGGATTTGAGATTTCTTACCCCAAATTCACTACCGAATACGGAACCATGGTCAGCTTTAAGGAAGGGATATGGAGTGCGGGAAGCTATGACAGCGAAAAACTTAAAATCATTAATATGCCGGTGCTAAAGTCACACGGGCTGTATTATGTAACGGGCGCTGTGAAAGCATATATGGGTACAGTTTCCGACAGGCTGACAAACGGACGCTCACACAACAGCGTCGGGCGCGGAGGCATGGGCACGCAGATGGCCGGAACGCGCATGCCTGTGTTGAACCTAATGGATATGATCTGGATAGGTGCCGAGCAAGGGCCTGGCATTAGTTACGCCGCTGCGATACAGATAAACAAAATTGCCGCTTCTGTCGACCCAATAGCGCTTGACTATTGGGCTGCAAAATACATACTCATGCCAGAAGCCGCAAAGCTCCCCGGCGGCCGCGCAGCCTCAAAGAACCCCGACGGCACCCAGCCTGGCACTTTCGGTTACTGGCTGCGCCTATCCATGAACGAACTACACCAAGCCGGCATTTGGGCAACCATGACTGAATCAGAAATTATGGTAATTGGGATGTAGGAATTAGGATGTAGGAATTAGGAATTAGGATGTAGGATGTAGTCCTAGTCCCTAATAAAACGCTTCATCTTACCCAAAACTTCTCCAAAGTCCAGCGGTTTTCCGACATGGCCGTCCATACCGGACTGGAGGCACTTTTCTACATCTTCCTTGAACACGTTGGCTGTCATGGCGATAATCGGAATCCTGCGTAAAGTGTGATCTGAAGAAGCGGAACTCAGTTTCTCTTCTATTATTCTGATACTGCGGGTTGCCTCATAGCCGTCCATTTCGGGCATCTGCACATCCATAAAAATCATATCGTACTTATCGGGCGATTGGCTGAACTTGCGTACGGCTTGCACTCCGTTTTCTGCGCAGTCTATTTTTATGAGCGTTGGTTCAAGTAGAGCCAGCACTATCTCGCGGTTTATTTCAACATCCTCTGCAAGCAGTATATAGCGTCCGGCAAACAGCCCGTCAATGTCTGTCTGCGCTTCTTTTATCTTTTGTTTGGACATTCCCAAAGATTCATTTATTGCTTCCGCTATGGAAGACGGGAACAAAGGCTTGGACAGGAATTTATTTACCCCTGCTTTTTCAGCTTCATTTTCGACCGCAGTCCATTCGGCGGAAGATATCATGATAACAACGGATTTTGATGATTCCCGCGATTTTAATTCGGCTGCAAGCTGTACGCCGTCCATGTTCGGCATTTTCCAGTCCACAAAATAGATGTGGTAATGGCCGTTACGCTCAACAAGGGCAAGGGCGTCTTCTCCGCTAAGGGCTGTATCGCAATATATGTTGAAGCCCTGCGCAATTTCCTTAAAATACGCTAAAATATCTGGATCGTCGTCTACTGCCATTATGCGTACATTGTCCCAATTTACACCAAGTGCCAAAAGTCCCTGCTCATTCCCGGCAACTTGTTTTAGCTGTACCGTAATGCTAAAGGTTGCGCCCTCTCCGGCCTTGGACTCGATCCATATCCTGCCGCCCATCATTTCTACAATGTTTTTGGAGATGACAAGGCCGAGGCCCGTGCCTCCGAATTTTCGCGTTGTACCGACTTCTGCCTGCTGAAAGGGCTGGAACAGCTTTTCCTGCTGCTCAGGGCTTACGCCTATACCCGTGTCAGTTACCGAAACTTGCAGGGTACAGTAACCGTCTTCTTCCCCCACGAGGTGCAAATCAAGATCAATTGAACCGTTTTCAGGGGTGAATTTTATCGCGTTACTCAGCAGATTTGTAATAACCTGTGCCAGCCGCTGGTCGTCCCCAATTAGGTTTTTGGGAATAGACCTATCAATATGCACCATAAATTTCTGATGTTTTTCTTCCACTCTAAAATTGATGACATTGACAACACGCTGAAGCATTTTTTCAAAATTAAATTCCACCAACGAAAGCTCAAGCCTGTTGGCTTCTATTTTGGACATATCAAGAATATCGTTTATCACGCCTAGCAGATGATTCGAAGCGTCTTCAATTTTTGTAAAACAGTAATCTTTACGCTCCATATCTTCTGCGGTTTTTCCGATAGCTGTCATGCCGATAATTGCATTCATCGGCGTGCGCATCTCATGGCTCATATTAGCCAAAAAAGCGCTCTTATGCCTTGACTCTGTATCCGATTTCGTCTTTGCCCTGTCAATGCCCACCAGTACAAAAATCATGGCTGCGGCAAATGTTATGCCCAATATGCTAAGGATAATCATCATATTGGTTACGCTTTGATAGTACGGGCCGTATGGTGTCAAAAGGCCCAAGTACCAGCCGTTAGAGAGCTTCCGAAAAAATCCGACAGCCTTTTCATTTCTAAAAGTTAGGACTGGGCGTTCCGAAATATCAAGCCCTTTCCTCAAATCATCTGTAAATTCCGAAATAGCAACGCCAAGTTCGTTTATGTTTTTGCCCACAAAATCCGGGTTAGGATGGGCGATTACTACAAGATCACAGCTAAGCAGCATCCCGTGGCCGCCCTGTGCCAAGGCTGTTTCCACTACTTCTCTTCCCATTGCCCCAACTACCAAACTAAGAGCGACAACACCCAGCCTGCGAGCTCTTTCATCATAAATACAGCGAGAATATACAAGAATGGCCTCTCCCGTAAAATCATCGTTGTATACTATGGTTTCGGCGATGTCTCCGCTGCTCCAGATAGCGGCCCAATACCAGGGATGTTCGAAAGGGTCAAAGATATAGCTCTGATCATTGAAGCTTGTTATGAAGGCTGGCCCATCCGGGATCATTTCGAAATAGCCGACAATGCCGTTTACAGCCAATCTGAACTTTTCGTTTGACGAAAAATGTTTGGACATATTTACAAAATAATCCCGTATGCTCTGTACACCCTCGCCGCGTAATATCATGCTTTTTGTTTCATAAGAAATAATCTCTATTGGCACCCTGAGCTCCACGAGTCCCGTCTCAAGGCTGTTCCTTTGAAAGGATAGCACTGCTTCCGTATTGCGTATCAGATGATCATGCACGATAGTGTTCATAAAGACATAGCACAAAACAGCCATAGCTAAAAACGCTATCGCGGTAAACAATATTTGTATATGCAACGGACTTTTTGGCGTTATCTTCTGAAACATTGTATTTCTTTTTGACATTATTTTTTCCTTATGGTTATTTGCCTTTCCAGTATAAATACTTATGCAGCGTTGTTATTACTTTTTCAAACGTCTAACCTTTTATATCACACTTAGTGCCTATCGACAAGAGTTTGCACAATAAAATTTAAAAGAAATGGATTATGTGAAACTATTCGGGGATTTTTTGCTCTTCTTGGTTGGTTCTCTTCCTTAAATTGCGAAGTTTTTTTCTGAGTGATTCCAAAAAGGAAAAGGTCTTCATAGCCAATGGCCGGTATGGATAATCCCAACTGCCGGGCCTGTGAATAATGCGACCGCCGAATCCGGTCTTGAACCTATACAACCCAGCCATTGGGTGAAGAGGGTCCTCTGTGGGCGGTATTCCGAACAGATCGTATTCTTTGCAGCCAGCTTCCATTGCATCAATCATAGCGCGTACCTGTAGCGCATAAGGTGCCATGAGATTACGCTTGTTGTTTGAGGATGCGCCGTAAAGGTATACCGCTTCCCTGCCCCTAAAAAGAACCACAATAGCCGCAAGAATGTCACCTTCATGCTCTGCTGTATAAAGATGAATTGATGGGACAATGGTTCCTGATAAGAGCAGTGATGACCCAGAGCTGTCTATCTTGTCCTGATATTCACGGCAATGCGAAAATAAGGTCTTATAATAATTTACATTATGAATGAAAATACGATCCCTACGGGCAGTTTCTTTTAAGAGAGAATAAAAATTATCCAGACCCTTCTCATCGGGACGGCGTATTATTACTCCACGCTTTAGGGCCAAGCGGCTGTTATATCGCCACTTGTTCTTCATCTTAGCCAGTAGGCTTTCTTTTGTCCCTTCCAGATTCACAAGCACCGTATCAGGGGCCTGAACATCCGCAGCCGCATGAATAAAAGGATGCCCAAGTTCCGGCGCAGGATCAGCCCCTTCTGAATACCAGGGAGGATCAAAACGGATAAAGGCTGTACTCTTAGGAAGAAAACCTTTTATGGCCTCTGCAAGTTCCGCCAAGGCTGTAGTCCGGGTTTCTTTATCCGCTGGAATAGATTCGGGAAGGTCAGGGCCCCATGGAACATAAGCAAAGGATATCCCTGGCGACAAGCGTCGGCGTATGACCATGAGGGGATGGCGGCCTTGTTTCCACACAACCTCAAAGGATCTCGCGTTCCAGCCGAACCGTGCCTTAAAACTCCCCCAGAACCCAGACTGCAAAAAATTTGACGAGGAATTACAGATTTCCAGGTCTGCGGGGAGTAGCTCCTCCAGCCAGTACCGGTTATTCAATGTACCGCGCCTTTGGAAATATTCTTGGTGAGTATGGGACTGCCGTTAATGAGCAGCCTCTTTCCCCCGCAGAGTATCACATTATCAACCGCTTCAATAGGTATGGAAAAGAACGTATCAATGTCGATTTCAGCGGGCACGGTTTCTGGTTCTAGTTCTGCTATAGAAACTCTGGTTCCAAGAGGCGCGTCTCCGGCATCCAGCACCTCAACACGCTCAGTACCTTCGCCTTTTTCGTCTGGTGGGCCCTTGTGATCCGCAGCCGCCAAAAGCATGCCCCTGCTTTCCACACCTCGGAGTTTCGCAGGCTTTAGGTTATACGCAACTATTATGCGTTTTCCAAAGAGTTCATCTTCTTTATAAAAAGGCACTAGCCCCGAAACTATGATCCGCGTTTCAGGTTCAGGCTCTTCTGAAAGCTCTAGGTTTATAATGTAGAGTTTGTCCGCCTTTGGATGGCGCTCAATTTTGGCAACCTTTGCGACCCTTAGGTCAATGGTTTTAGCAAAACGTATTTCAGCGCTTTCCTGCACTACCTGTTCTGCTTCAAGCTTGGTCGTAGTTTCAGCACTTGTGTGCGCAGCTACAGAACCAGAAGCATCTTCGTTAGCCGCATTTTCCCGGTCTTTCTGGGAGCCTGAATATTGTGTTCTTAAACTCGCTATCGTTTCATCCTCAAGTTTGGTAAAGAGGACTTCGCT
>JAIRUO010000282.1 GCA_031254385.1 Treponema sp.
CCCTTGAAATTGAATGAAAAACCCGCTATATTGAAAAAACCCTTCGGAGGGTAGGCCAGTGGTTAAGCCGCGAGTTTTGGGAACTCGATGTCGGGGGTTCAAATCCCCCCCTTCCGAGAAAAATTAATTATTGCCCATAAAATCTACAGTTTAGAATAAACAATTTATTGCCAGTAAAGTGGGGGGATTTGAACCACAGCGCTCCTGAAAAAAGGCTAACAGCGAAGCTGTTGACCAAGTAGGTCGGCGCATGGATGACGCCGCACCGCCGAATGGCGGTGCAGTAAATCCATTCCTATCGGCAAACGGCCCGAAGGGACGTATGCGCCGAGGAGCGCGTAGGCGGGGATGGAGGGAGCAAACAGGATGTTTGCGATCGGAATCCCAAATCCCCCCTTCCGAGAAAAATAATTCTTCCTCCGTGCCTTTGTGTGAGAAATTTCCGAAAAGGCTATTGCTTAATTTCAGACAAATAGCCTATAGGAACAAATTCACCGCGAAAAAGCGCGGCAGCGGCTTCAAAGCTCTTTGGCGTATATTCCCAAAGGGCAATGCCGTAAGCCTGTTCGGGCAAAAGCGTAAGGTCCCAGGGATTTCTGAGAGCTAGACAGATAAAAGGGATTCCCTTCTGTTCCGCCGTTTTTGAAAGGCAATGGGCAAGATCCATCTGGCTCCTGTTTAAGTGAGCGTTATAGGTTCCAAGTACAATAGAGCTGGCAGAAGGCAGACTGGAAATGATTTCGGAAATTTCAGTGGGCTTTGGGTTCACCGGGGTTTCGATGAAGGTGCCGCCAAAATGATCCGCGAACCAGTGGGCAAAACCAAAGGAACTGTCAGTTTTTGCGGAAGCAATGGTGGAACGGTATGCAAGGGGGCCGATAAAAAACGGCTGCGATCCCAGGGGCGGCAGGGCTTTGCCAGAATCCTTTGGGATAAGAGTGTTACGCGTAAGGGCAGCGTTTTGTTCACGGCGGCGGCAAAGGTCTTCTGCGGTATCGTCCAATGGGTCTCCTGCCGCATTTAGGCCAAAGGCCGCATATTGCTCCTTGAAACGGAGTATGCGTTCAACAGAAGCGTCAAGCTCCTGCGTGTTGAATTGGCCTTCATCGTAAGCTGCGCGTAACGCTTTGAGGCTTGCTTCCACATCTGAGGATTCGTGGCATAAAAAGACTATATCCACGCCTGCGGAAAATGCCTGTACACAGCCTTTTGGTATCGTGTAGTGGTCTTTTATGGCCTTCATTTCCATGCCGTCGCTCAGGATAAGGCCGTCAAACCCCATGCGCTCACGAAGCAGGCCCTTGAGTATCCTGGCCGACATGGTTGCCGGAACTTTTTCCGGTTCTTGTTGCGGAAAGAGAATGTGAGTTGTCATGATGGCCGGAATACCGGCTTCAATGGCGGCCCTAAAAGGAACAAGCTCGCGGGCTTCCAGTTCATCCATGCTCCTATCCACCAGGGGAAGGTCCAGGTGTGAATCCACCGCGGTATCCCCATGTCCGGGGAAATGCTTGCCGCAGCACAAGAGGCCGGTTTCTCTATACGCCTTGACCGCCGCAGTCGCAAAAACGGCGGCGTCTTGAGCCACAGAAGAAAAGCTGCGGTTGCCTATAGCAGGGTTATCGTGATTACAATTTACGTCCAGTACAGGCGCCAGGTTCATATTTACGCCTATACGCCTAAGTTCCGCAGCTGTAATTTTCGCGGCCAGAGCTACATTTTCTGTTTTTCCAGTTGCCGCAAGAGCCATAGCCCCAGGCACATTCACCATATCCGCGGGCAGCCTGACCACCACGCCGCCTTCCTGGTCAATGGCAATAAAAGCCGGATGGCCTGTTTCGCTTTGTATCAGTTTTTGAATTTCAGCGCAAAGAGCTTTTGCCTGGGAAGCGCTTTCAAGATTATCCTTGAATAAAATTACGTTTCCGGCTTTGTATTTTCCGACAAGCCGTACAAGCTCATCACTTACTTTTGTCCCGGAAAAGCCCAGAGCAACGCGCTGGCCTATTTTTTGTTCTATAGTCATATTATTATCATATACTAAAGGAGGCTTGTATGTCAGTGCTGGAAAAACTTATCGCCAAACCCAAAAGGCTGGTCCTGGGTTTTATGAGCGGTACTTCCCTTGACGGCATGGACGCGGCTCTTGTCGATATAGAAGGATCCGGCCTTTCAAGCAAAGTAAAGTTTCTTGGGTTTCACAGCCTACCCTATAGTGAGGAATTTCGTTCTATATTAATGAAGGCGGTTTTGGGTGAGGAAGGTGGAAGCCGCCTGATTTGCAGCCTCAACTTTTTATTAGGCGAGGTTGCTCTCCGCGCTGGGCTTGAGTTATGTGAAAAAATCGGCATAAAAGCCAATACGATAGACCTGGTGGGAAGCCACGGCCAGACCGTTTATCACCAGACAGAACCGGCTTTGCTGGGTGGACATTTTGTCCGGGGCACTTTGCAGATAGGGGAGGCCGCTGTTATCGCAGAAGGCTTATGTTGCCCTGTTGTAAGCGACTTCCGTGTCCGGGACCTGGCCGCCGGGGGCCAGGGCGCACCCCTCGTGCCATATACGGAGTACCTTCTTTACCGGCACGAAAAAAAGACCCTGGCCCTGCAAAACATAGGCGGTATAGGCAACATTACCCTGCTCCCTGCCGGTTGCGGCCCTGATAAAATCCTGGCCTTTGACACAGGCCCAGGAAACATGGTCATTGACGCGGCAGCCCGTATTCTTGCGGGAAAATCCATGGACGAAGAAGGCCGCCTTGCCTCTGCAGGAAAAGTCCATGCGCCGCTTCTGGAACGAATGTTTGCCATTGACCGTGAGTACCTGGAAACGCCGCCGCCTAAAAGCACGGGCAGGGAACGCTATAATGACGAATATGTAAATAAACTCCTTTTACACGCCAAAGAAGACGGCCTTTCTACCAGCGATACGCTAGCGACCATTACGCGCTACACGGCGGAAACAATTGCATTGGGAGTTAAACTCTGTTCGCCCCAGCCGGAAGAACTCTACATTTCTGGAGGCGGCCTTCATAACAAGACTTTGATGGCAGCCATTCAGACCGTGCTTCCTGATTGTACAGTACGCCGGGGAGATGATCTAGGAATCCCCGCAGATGCCAAAGAAGCCGTCGCCTTTGCCATCCTCGCCAACGAAACCATTCACGGTTTATGCAACAACGCCCCCTCCGCAACCGGTGCCCGTCATCCGGTCGTTATGGGAAAAATATCTTTTTAGAACAAGCATGTTTTCTGTACCAAACAAATTACAAAATATAGATTTTAATTATCCTGGTAGGGGGATATGTCCTCCCCGCTCTCCTGCATAACAACTTTTTTGGGTTAACGCTTTTATTTAGTTTTAAGACTTCTATTTCCCAATGACGTTTGTCCTTTATTCTAGGTTAGCAGAGGTCACAGG
>JAIRUO010000018.1 GCA_031254385.1 Treponema sp.
GATTTCCCGTTCTGCCCCGCAAATAAATATCGCGGGCCTGGTTTCCAAAGGGCTCGTGTTCAACATAACTGAAAATGACCTGCGCTTCACCGAAAACGAGCTTGCCGAGTTTTTCCGTGAACTTGATATTTCACCTCAACCGGACAGTCTGCGCGAGATCATGAAGGACACCGGAGGCTGGGCTTTCGCGCTCAACCTTATCGCACGATCATACCAGAAGGCGCCGGGCTACGAAGGATACTTGCAGAGCGCGATGAAAAGGAACGTTTTCCAACTAATGGGAACGGAAATTTGGGACGGAATTTCAGAAAGCCTGCAATGTTTTTTAATACGCCTTTCGCTGATTGATCACCTTGCCGTAGATCTTATTGCCCTTTTGGCCCACGGGTCGGAAGAGTTGTTAGCTGAATTGGAAAGGCAAACCGCTTATGTACGCCGGGATAATTATATCAACGCATACCTGATTCACCCTTTGTTCCTGGAATTCCTTGCAACAAAGCAGGAATCCCTTTCGGAAGAGCAAAGGCGCGAAACCTATACGATTGCCGGCCAATGGTGCAACAAAAATGGTTTTAGGTTTGATGCGCTCTCATACTATGAAAAGACAGGGGATTATAAAGCTATTGTTTCAATCATCGATGAATTGCCTGCCCAGATACCGCCGGATATTGCTAAATTTACGATGGGGATCATAGAACAGGCACCGGCAGAGGCTTATGATACGGTAGAAAGCTTAGCGATTGTGCATTTACGCGTCTATATGTGCCAGGGCCTCTGGCAAAAATCCCTTGAATTGGCTGAATACTATGAGGCGAAATTTCTAAAGCAGCCTGAACCCTCTGCCAAATCCGGCCAGGCAGGGCATTCCCCAGCGATAAATGACCAGTTCAGGAATCGTTCATTAGGCGCCATTTACTACTGCTGTTACTATATACGCTCGTTATTATGTTTAACAGACGACCGATACGATCACAGTATCTATTTTGAGAAATTCGTTAATTATACTCCCAAACCTAATGATCCGTATAAGATGGCTATACATTGCCCAGGACTCTGGATAACCTCTGTCGGTTCTTCAAGAAAAGGCGCTATGGATGAGTGCATAGACAATATTACCCGTGCGGTTGCAATCATGTCGCGGCGTTTTGATGGCCGCATGACCGGATTGGACGAATTGGCCAGGGGAGAAGTAACGTTTTTTCAGGGCGATATACAAGCTGCCGAAGAATTAATTACCCATGCCCTGGATCAGGCGCGAGAAAAGAAACAATACGAAATTGTACACAGGGCGCTGTTCTACATCTTGCGAATAGCAATTTCGCAGGGGGATTATGCAAAGGCAGAACAGGCTATAAAAGAAACAAAAGCACAATTAGACGAAGATGAATACTTAAACCGCTTTACAAACTTCGATATATCCCTTTCCTGGTATTACTATATACTTGGCCTGCCAGAAAAAATAGCTGACTGGCTAAAAGAGGATTTTGCGCCCTACGCCCATGCCGCTTTTATAGAAAATTCCGGTAATCAGATAAAAGCTCGTTATCATTATTCGAAAAGAAATTACCCTCCCCTTTTATCGTATATCAATGAATTGAAGCAGAGGGAATCATACCTATTTGGACGAGTGGAAATGCTGGCGATGGAAGCCTGCGTTCATTACAAAATGAAGGATAAGGAAAAAGCCTTTGCGGTTCTGTCTGAGGCATACCAAACAGCATCGTCTAACAACCTTGAAATGCCCTTTATCGAGCTGGGCAAGGATATGCGCACCCTGACCGGTTCAGCACTCAAAACACCCGGCATAAAGATACCTGTGCCCTGGCTGGAAAGCATCAACCGTAAAGCCTCTACTTACGCCAAGCGTCAGTCCCATGTAACCGCAGAATACAGGCAGGCCAACAGCATATCGAATAATATCGCCATTACTCCAAGAGAGGCCGATATACTTTCTGATCTTTCACGCGGCCTTTCACGCACAGAAATCGCTGCCAGCCGCAAGCTTTCGGTCAACACCGTAAAGATGGTTATCAGCAATATCTACTCGAAGCTGGGCGCAGAAAACATGGCTAATCTTATACGCATCGCTACGGAGAGGAAGCTGATTTAGGGATTAGGGATTAGGGATTAGGGGTTAGAATCGCTACATCCTAAATGCTTTTCAAATACCCTCTCACAGAGCCACGGAGAAAGAAAGACCCTCCCCTCTTCACTCTTCACTCTTCACTCTTCACTCTTCACTTCTCATTCTTCTTTGTTCTCTATTAGCTGTCTTGGACACAGATGTAATTGCCTTCTTTGTTAAAATAATTCTGATAGATATTTGTCTTGTTGGGAAGATCGTCAGTCGGTTTCTCGCAGAACCTAAATGAATGCTCTTTCTTGCAGATTGTTATCTCCCAGTTGTTGATTACATTCGTTCCAAGAATGATGTCGTCTTCATGGCTGCCCTTATAATTTCCTGCAAACGCAATGACCCTTTCAAGGAGAAAATCCCCGATCATTATTTTTTCTATGGAAAACGCTTCTGTTTCAAAAACGCTGCCGCCGAGACTGTATCTCATCTTGAATCCCAAAGAACTCCCTGTTTGTTCGGCAAGGCGTCTGGGAATCATTGTATTGAAACAGCCCGTATCTAAAAAGACGGTTGTGTCAACAAACTCTTTTGTCCTTATTTTATAAATACTCGCATAGAATTTGTAGCGGTGCTTAAACAATGTCGATAATGCCACTGTCGAATATGTCATCTTTGGGTACCCATCCTTTCATTAGTACTACTTTGCCGTGATACTTGCTGTGTTGAATTTCTTCTAGGGCATCCCGATCTTCGTCGGTTCCGTCGCCGTAGGCAACTACATACCCCCTGTCCTCCTCCGGCGGAAAGTCCCTATAGTTGAATAGAACCCAGCGCCCGTCATATTCGGCTTCCACTTCCCGGCAATTAAGAACACGCTTTTCCGTTACCATTGTTACCATGCAACAATCTCCTTGTCCGTCCGTAAAGAAACCGACTATGTGGACGGACATAAAATATAACATAAAAATCGCCCAAATACAATCGGAAATGCAATGGTGTCAAGACCCTTGCGGGCCTTGGCTCTTTTAAGGAAGTTATTATATGTCCGCTAGCGTTGAACCGCAGACCTACGGTCTGACGGTTCATTGACGACGGGTCAGTCATCCTTTTTAAGAGGTTCTCACGCAAAGACGCAAAGGACGCAGAGAAAATGAGGAATTAGAAACGAGGAACTAGGAATTATAACTCTTAATCCCTCGTTCCTCATTTAAAACAGTAAAACGGTGTCAGTCACCGTTTTTAAGCCCTCTGCTCACTACTTTAGGAGGCAGGGAAGTCAGGGCCAAGCACCGTTGCATTACAGTCCGAATTGTGCGATACTCAAAATATGGATGCGGCAATTTGGGCGGAACTGGAAAAACTCAAGGAACTCATCATCAACACCATCCCTGTTGAGCAAATATATCTTTTCGGCTCTTATGCCTACGGAAAGCCCCATAAGGATTCCGACCTTGACCTGTACGTGGTTCTGCCAGATGGCCTTCCCATGCGTGACCTTGA
>JAIRUO010000026.1 GCA_031254385.1 Treponema sp.
AATGATTATCAGCCCTGATAAGCGTAAATCCATAACTGGCCCTAGTTCATACCCCTGGAAGAAAGGGGTAAAAGAATTTGTGGAATACTGGTTGCCAAAGTTACAAGCAGAGCAAGCAAGCGCAAATAAAACATTAGCGACTTCCAGAGCCAAATACACTCGTGAAACACGTTTGAGAGAAATCAACGGTCTCCCTGGCATTGTCGATTTTTTGTCTAAAAAATCTGGACAAAAGGTCGCGCCTTATGCTCTGAAAGTTGGAGGCGGGTTAACTATACAAAAAGCCGGAAGTTATCTGAAATGGACCGATGAACAAATACAAAAGGTCGTTGACGAACTGAACGCAATTTACCAATAATTGTTCACGTAAATTTGGATAGTGCCTGGCACCAAATTTGCCTCAGTTGCGTATCTTTGCTTTAGGCGGCATGGTATACTCAACCGAGCCGCATAGCGGCGTCGCATCAACGATGCGCGGTTCCCCTCTTGATGCCGCTGTTTTAATGCTTTAGCTTCGGATGCTAAAAATCCGCATGGATGCCGCCACGCCGCCGAATGGCGGCGCTTATATACATTCCTATCGGCAAACGGCCCGAAGGGACGTATGCGGATTTTTAGCCCATTGACTTTTTTTCAGCTTTTACCCATACTATAATCCGAGCCAGGGGCAGAAAGTCCCGCAAAAGGCCTAAGGAGATATTGAGTGCCCTGCGGAAGAAAACGCAAACTTCGGAAGATTGCAACGCATAAACGCAAGAAAAAGCTTAGAAAAAACCGGCATAAGAACAAATAAGGCCGGGCTGCAAGCGCTATATGCAGCAGGATAGTTCCCTTTTAGGAAGAATCAAGGAGCCCCAGGATCTAAGGGGCTTAAGTTTCATTGAACTGAATAAGCTCGCCAAGGAAATTCGCGAACTAATTATTGCCACCGTAAGCCGGAACGGCGGCCATCTCGCGTCCAATCTTGGGGTTGTAGAGCTTACCATAGCCCTGCATCGGGTTTTTGACTCCCCCAGAGACATGATAGTTTGGGATGTGGGCCATCAATGCTATACCCACAAACTCCTTACAGGCCGCCTTAATGAATTTTCGGGAATCCGCAAAGAAAACGGGTTGTCCGGGTTTCCCAGATATTCAGAAAGCCCACACGACTGGTTTAATACGGGTCATGCCTCTACTTCCATCTCCGCGGCACTGGGGCTTTTGGCTGCTGAAAAAATCATGGACAATGCTGATGGGGACCTAATACACGTTGCCGCTGTAATAGGCGATGGGGCCCTTACCGGCGGCATGGCTTACGAGGCCCTGTCCCACGCCGGTCAGATCGGGCTTCCCCTCATCGTAATTCTTAACGACAATAAGATGTCCATAAGCCCCAATGTGGGGGGGCTCTCAAAATATTTGAGCCGCCTTTCCATGAAGAAAAAGTATCAGAGTTTCCGCCGCAGTTTTGACGCTATGGTAAAAAGGCTTCCATATATTGGGAATCTGTTTTTTGACGTGGTTGTGCGCCTTAAAAGGGCGGTAAAAGCGGTCTTCTATACTGATAATTTTTTTGTGGATTTGGGCTTTGAATATGTCGGCCCCATAGACGGGCATAATATTCCGCTTCTTTGCGGAGTCATAAAAGACGCTGCCAGCCTTGGGAAGCCTGTGGTCATTCATGTAATAACCCGGAAAGGGAAAGGACATGTGTTTGCAGAAGACGATCCTGGAACCTATCATGGGGTGTCTTCCCCAAAGACCGAAACCGATAATTCAGAGCTTCCTGAATCTGGTTTTACCGAGATCTTTGGCAGCGCCTTGGTAAAGGCAGCCAGGCTTGACAAGGGCGTTGTTGCGATTACCGCTGCAATGGAAAAAGGTACAGGTTTATCATCATTCAGAAAGGAATTTCCTAAACGCTTTTTTGATACAGGCATAGCGGAAGAGCACGCCATTACTTTTGCCGCAGGGTTGGCAAGGCGGGGGCTTAAGCCTGTGGTCGCGCTTTATTCTACCTTTGCCCAGCGCGGTGTCGATCAGGTAATACATGACGTAAGCTTGCAGAAACTGCCCGTGGTCTTTGCGCTGGACAGGGCAGGCTTTGTAAGCGATGATGGCGAAACCCATCAAGGGCTGTTTGACATAAGCCTTTTCCGTTCCGCTCCGGGCATGACTATACTTGCTCCTGCTGGCAAAGAAGAACTGGAGGCCATGCTTAACTGGGCTCTCTTTGAGTATAACAGGGGTCCGGTAATGATCCGTTATCCCAAGGATGCAGTGCCCTCTGGCGATACTGCCTTTTTACAGCCCATCAAAAACGGGCGTGGCGTGTTGATTCGCGCTTCTGATATTAGCGTTCCTGATAATTATTCCAAGCCGGAACTCTGCATTATTTTTACCGGAAGCCTTTATCCCCAGGTAATGGAGGCGGCAAAACTCCTAAAAGCAGAAAATATCAGTACAGATACTTATAACCTTCGCTTTATCGCTCCTGTTGATGAAGACCATCTGAGCTTAATCATGAACAGCTATGAATCCGTTTTAATTGTTGAAGAAGGAATAACGCCAGGTGGTTTTGGCGAATATGCTGCGGAACTGTTTGTGCGGCGTGGTTGTTCTTGCCGTCTGAAGGTCCTTGGAATTCCGAACACTTTGTATTGTCTGGGCAAGCGTCCTGATTTGTTGCGCCGCAACGGCCTTGACCGCGAAGGAATTGCGGCAGCGGCTTTGAAGCTTGCCGGTACCGGGGTATTAGCACAGAAGGAGGCGGCAATTCTTCATGCTTAATTTTTCTGGCCACTGCCTGGTAATGGCAATAGTGAACTGCAATGGCGATTCTTTTTATGCTCCGTCAAGGGCTCAGGCGCAGGGGGCTGTAGACCTGGCCATGGCAGCAGAAGAAGCCGGTGCGGACATCATAGACTTTGGCGGCGAATCTACCCGTCCAGGAGCATCCTATATTGATGCGGACGAGGAACTTAGGCGGGTCATACCTGTAATTGAGGCTTTTAGAAAACGCTCTAGGCTTCCTATTTCCGTTGATACCAGAAAGGCTGTAGTAGCCCGACAGTGCCTGGAAGCCGGAGCGGATATAATAAATGATATTTCCGCGCTGGAAGACGATAAGGACATGGCGTCTTTCTGTGCCGAAAAGAACGCCACGGTTGTTCTGATGCACAAGAAGGGGAATCCTCAAGATATGCAGGATGCCCCTCATTATGATGATGTTTTTTCTGAGGTTACAGCGTATCTCCTTTCCGCGGCGGAACGCGCCCTGGCAGCCGGTATCAGTCGGGAAAGCATAATCCTTGATCCGGGCTTTGGTTTTGGCAAAAGCGGCGCCGATAACCTGTGCCTTCTGGCTCGTCTTGCGGAAATCAGAGAGAGGGGCTATCCTTTATTAGCAGGACTTTCACGGAAATCCTTTATAGGCGAGATGATCGGCCAAGACACCAATAAGGTGTCAGATGCCTTCGGGCGGCTTGCCGGGACTTTGGCAGCCAACGCTGCCGCGATTATGGCTGGGGCTGATATAATCCGAGTTCATGATGTGAAAGAAGGGGCGGATTTAGTCAAGGTACTGTATGCCGTTAAAAGGGCGGGTTAAAAAATGGAATGGTTTCAACAATTAAATTCTATCTATGAACTAATCCGGCCTCTTCTGGATATAGTTATTCTGGCCTTCCTTCTATATAAAGCCTACGAAATGCTGGTAAAAACCCAGGCGATTCAGCTTATAAAAGGCGCGGCGGTTTTGGCCATTGTTTACGGCCTGGCGATTCTGCTTAGGCTGACAACGCTCGAGTGGATACTCAACTTTATCGCCCCCGGATTAGTCATAGCCATTGCCATTGTTTTCCAGCCTGAATTGCGTAAGATAATAATACGCATGGGCCAGGGCGAACTGTTCAAGCCGGACAGCAAACCCAACCTTGGCCAGCTAGAAGCTGTTGTTACGGCAGCGGAAATTCTTTCCAGGGAAAAGAGGGGCATGCTGGTGGTGTTTCCCAGGCGCATAAATATCAAGGCCGTTGTAGAAACCGGAACCCGGCTTAACGCGGACATCTCGTCCAGCCTGATAGTAGCGGTATTTGAATTTGATACGCCCTTGCATGACGGCGCAATGATCATCCAGAACGGAAGAATTGTAGCCGCTGGCTGCTTTCTGCCTTTGTCAGAACAGCAGGATATTAAGAAGAGTTTTGGCACTCGGCACCGGGCATCCCTTGGCATGTCCGAGCAGTCCGATGCAGTCATTCTGGTGGTCTCCGAAGAAACAGGCGCAATCAGCCTGGCTTACGACAGTAAACTCAACTATGACCTGTCTCCTCTGGAAGTAACACGTAAGCTCAGAGAACTTTTGGACAAGGGTGCCAGAAAGGTAATTTCCGGTACAACGGTTTCGGATGATTCAGGCGATAATGGATCAGGTGAAGAAAAAGGGGCTTTTGTTGAATCTTAACAAATTACTCGCGAAGGCCGCAGAAAATTGGCCAGCTAAAGTCTTTTCTATAGCATTGGCTATGGTGCTCTTTGTGTTTCACCGCATGAGTTCCCTGACAGAACGTTATTTTTCGGTTCCCCTGATTATAGAATCACAGACAAATATAGTTCCGGCCAGCTCATATCCGCGCACGATACGCGTAACGCTGCGCGGTGATGCAAACGTTATTTATCCAATCCAGGAAGACGATATTCAGGCTTATGTTGATTTAGCCAAATACAGCAGTCCGGGCAATTATCAGGCTGTTGTTCAAATTCGTAAAAAGGGGACCGCGCTGGAAGTGTCTCCCCTGGACATCAGGGTAGACCCCGGTGAAATTCCCCTTACGCTGGATTACAAGATAAGCAAATTTGTTCCCCTAACAGCGGATTTGCAGGGCGAAGTAGAGCCGGGTTATGTGCTGAATTCCTATTCCCTTAATCCTGCCCAGGTTATCATAGACGGCCCTTCCAGGCTTATTAGTTACATTTCAGAATTAAGCACTGATGTAATTGATCTTACAGGGCAGTCAGAAGATTTTACTTATGCGGTAAGCATACTAAACCGCGATCCCCTTATGGTAATCCGGGGCAACGGGATTACGGAATTCAGCGGAAATATCAGCAGGGTAGTTTCTGTGCGTAATGTTCAGCATGTTCCGGTTAGCATAACCGGCCTGGCAGAACAGTTTTCCGGCGAATTGGAAACCAGGACTGTTACGCTTCATCTTGAAGGCAGGACTCAGGATGCTCTTGACAGCTTTATTCTGCCAGAAAATTTTCTTATAGTTGACTGTTCCGCGATTAACGAGCCGGGCATATATATATTACAGGTCAGAGGTGATGTTCCTCCCGGCCTAATTTTAACAACAGATCCTCACGAAATGAAGGTAGAAATTTTCCTTGCGGAGGAATTGTAAAAAATGATAATCGGGATAGGAGTGGATGTAGTCCATGCCAGCAGGATGGAGCGATGGAGGAATACTCCCCGGCTATTGGAACGCTACTTTCATCCCTATGAACTGCAAGCTGCACTTTCCAGGGGAGGTGGAGTTGATCTGTCACTTGCGGCCCGCTTTGCCGCCAAGGAAGCTTTTGGAAAGGCATTGGGTACAGGATTGGCCGGAATAGTCCTTAAAGACATCATGGTCAAAAATCGGCATAACGGCCAACCGGAGATAGAAGTCTTTGGCACAGCCCTCAACGCTTTGAAGCGTAGCAACGCTGACATGATTCATATTTCCCTTACCCATGAAAAAGACAACGCCGTTGCCATGGTAGTGCTGGAGAGGAAACATGAGTAAGGCAAAACCAACCACAACCGAAGCAAAGCTTTCTTTTCAATCCAAGGAAGAATATACCTGTCCCCTTTGCGGAACCGTTTTTCGCAGGGAAGAATTGCTTTCTGGAGGCGGCAGGCTCAATGCGGGCGCGTTAACCGACGAGCTTCACAGGCTTTATATACCTTCTGCCAGATACGGGGATGTTTATCCCCAGATATATCTGGCAACGGTTTGTCCTGAATGCTGGTTCACAGCGATGGACAAGGATTTTGAAGCCCTGCCCCGTCCTAGCCATGAAAAGGTTAAAATGGATAGGGTAAAACGTATGGACGACGTCAATTCTATTTTTCCCAAAATAGATTTTCATAAACAGAGGAATCTGGTATCAGGCACCGCGTCGCAGTACCTTTTAGTACGCTGCTATGAATTTTTTCCTAAAGAGTTTTCACCTACCAGTAAGCAGGGCATTGCCTCGTTAAGGGCAGGCTGGCTTTTTGAAGAAATGGATAAAAAAAATCCGGGGCAGCATTATGACTGGCTCGCGCAACTATTTAAGAAAAAGGCCATGTTCTTTTATAACGAGGCAATTAATCGCGAGCAGACAGGCAAGGAAAATCTTTCCGGCCTAAAAATTTTTGGGCCGGATACGGATAAAAATTACGGTTATGATGGTTTCCTTTATCTTACGGCATTATTGAGATATAAATATGGCTTTCTTGACAACCCGGAAGTTCGAGCCAAAGTTCTGGAAGAGTGCAAACGTACCATTGCAAAAATTTTTGGCGTTGGCAAATCATCAAAAGAAAAGCCTGGCCCGCTATTGGAGAGTGCGCGGAAACTCTACGACGATCTGACCAAAGAACTTAATGAAGCGGATGCCTGATTCGTGGCGAGGGTTTCATACCCCGCCCCTCTGGGCGGTCATAAGGGTATGAAACCCGAGTCCAATACCTTTAGAGAACAACATACCCCGCTGCTCTGCGGCGGGGATGTTGATACTAAAGTATCTTGTACGAGAAATATCCGGCTGCTGATTTCTTATGACGGAACTGATTTTTCTGGCTGGCAGAAACAGGCGCAAGGTGCCCGTACCGTGCAGGGTGTTATTGAAGAAGCCCTAGAAAAAATCAACAAGGAAAAAATCACCCTTACAGGCTCTGGTCGCACCGATGCTGGCGTGCATGCAGCCGGACAAGTGGCGAATTTTTTTACCTCCATAAAGAATATGGACGCAGGCCGTTTTGTGCCAGCCCTGAACAGCCTCCTTCCCCAGGATGTCAGAATTCTTGAGGCTAATGAAGCCAATATTGATTTTCATTCCCGCTTTGAAGCAAAGTACCGGACTTACCGTTATTACATTATTCCAGGAGCTACAGCCCTGTCCTGGGAGCTGCGTTACGCCTGGCGCATTTGGCGGCGTCCCCGGATAAGTGTCTTAAACGAATACGCCAGCCTTTTGCATGGAGAAACCGATTGTACGGTCTTCGCTGTTCCTGGAGACAAAAGCCATTCCAGAAAACGCTACATCTACAACACTGTATTTTGGGCAGAGGGGAAGCACATTATTTTTGAAATTACAGCTAACGCCTTCCTTTGGAAAATGGTACGCTCTGTTGTTGGAACCCTTCTTTTTTATGAAGAGAAAAATATTTCCCGTGATAAATTCAGAGAAATTATTACAAGCAAAGACAGAAGCCTTGCCGGGCCTACTGCGCCTGCAAACGGGCTTTTTTTGTGGAATATTGGGTATTAGGAATAGGGGTTAGGGGTTAGGATTTAGGGATTAGGGAAAAGGGAGCAGAGAGAAGGGAGCAATTAGAAATATGCTACCCGAACATTACATTAACCGCGCGATCGTAGTTAAAGCCCCTGTCGCTGTTGATTTTTGCCGGAAACACTTCAAAATACACAACGGCGTTGCGTCCGAGGGTCATCTCAATTTCAGGCGAGCCTGTTCTCCGTTCTGTGGCAATGAGCGGCTGTGCTGCATTACGCAATAAGGTAATTTGTTCGCGTGAAGGGTTCGTGGGCTCCCCTATATCATGCCAAATTTTGAACGGATTGCAAACTTTTTCGTCTACCGTCTTAACGATAACGCAATAATCCTGCCCACCAAAAGCGTTATCAGGTAGCGAGAAGCGCAATCTCAACTCATCGCCGGCATCGGATGTGGCAATATTCCATGCAATACCCCGGTATGTATTGTCGTCTTTTTTGAGAACAACTGCTTCATCGGAACGATGAACACAAACGCCTTTGCCAAGGTCTTTGAAGAATTTGAACGCCCAGAATGTCGGTTTTTGTATCTTTCCGTTAGCAACCAATCCAAAGCCACCATGAAACGGTGTAAATGGTACGCCGCTTTCTTCAAATATGTCGCCAAAGGTCCAATACGAGTATGAGGCGCAGTCGTCCCCAAGCCGCGAAAGTAGGTACGCGATATACGCGGCGTTTAAGTTTGTATCGTGTATTGGAGTACGCGGTGAATACGATGTGTTGAATTCCGTAACATGCATCTCCATTCCGTGGAACTCAGGATAGGAATCGATTATATTCCGCGACTGTTCCGTCTCGGCGCAGGCACGGGATAGGGGATTGAGCTTTGGATAGCCGTATCGGGCATCGACTTCGGGTGGCGAAATATCGTACAAATGGCGCGTAACAAAATCCAGTGGCAGTTTTTCATCACGGCAGTAGTTAAGAAAATCCTTGAGCCAGGCTACATCGTCTACGCCGCAAATAGCCGGGCCCCCAACGCGGAACCGGGCATCGACCGATTTTACCGTGCTTATTGTTTCGCTGAACAGTTTAAAGTATGCTTGCTTATCGGCATCTTTCCAAAAACCCTTCAAATTTGGTTCATTCCAAACTTCGACCGGCCATGAAGTAACTTCCTCCGCGCCGTATCTTTCAATAAGATGCGACAGTGTAGCCCTGACAAGCGCGTTCCAATGCCCGTAGTCCTTGGGCGGCGTTACATTTCCCCGCCAGTAAAATACCGCTTGGTCGCCCGATGCGATTGCCCAGGGCATAAATCCTAGTTCAATAAACGGACGTATGCCAAGTTCCAGATAGCTGTCCATCACTAAATCTACATAAGTAAAATTGTACTCC
The DNA here is from genome assembly GCA_031254385.1 of Treponema sp. The sequence continues at coordinate 8,865 of JAIRUO010000026.1, forward strand.
GGAACAATTTCGCCATCCGGCGTTTTGTACTCCTGGTATATAGCCATGTCTTCGTTAAAAAGCCCATGGCCGCGTATAAAATGGAAACCAATAAGCTCCTGCGTTAATTTAAGCTGTTCAAAATATTCTTTCTGCAGCGCAAGACCCATTCTCCCGGTACCAATGCAAACGCAGGTATTATTGTTAAACGGTATACTAGCGCCATCCGCCAGCGGGTATGTTTTTCTTTGCATGGGGTAATTATACCACGTTGCCCAATAATATGAAACTACACCTTAAAAAGGTACTTAGACATCCAAATGGTTGCCTTAGACAACCGTTTGGATTAGATGACTTTCTTCCCAAATCTGGCAACATACATAGGCCCCATGCCGTCGCATTGATCCGGTAGTATGATCTTTCCGTATTTGGTTTCTTCACCTTCAACAAAATCAGGTTCGTCAATAAGCACCTGTGATCCGTATTTCTGAAGAAGCCTAAAAACAACAGCATCGTTTTCTTCTGGCGTAATGGCGCATGTGGAATATATTAGAGAACCGCCGTCTTTTAGTATGAGGAATGATGCGGAGAGTAATGACCACTGCCTCTGTGAAAGAAAACGCGGCCTTGCAGGTGTCCACTGTGCCAGGGCTTTTTGATCCTGTATCACATGACGCTCGCTGGAACAGGGTACATCCAGAAGTATCGCGTCATAAGTTTCTGTTTTTTTGCGTCCTAATTTGGCAGCATCGAATCCAGAAATCTTTATGCGCTGCCGTGTTGCTGTATCAAGGTATTCATCCAGAACCATGCGAAGACGGTTCCTCCGTGCGGCAGAAAACTCATTAGCAACAAGTGAGTTTTCTGTTCTCATAAGTGTTGCCAGTACCAGGCTCTTGCCTCCGGGAGCGGCGCAGGCATCAAGGATAACGCCGTTTCTGGGAAGCCTGAGCGTAGATGCAGCTATTACAGAGGCGCGATCCATCATGTAGGGTTTTAATAGTCCGTGCTTAAAAGGTTCAGGTTTTGCAGGAAGCAGAAGAGATTCACGAAGCAGTGGCCAGCGCTCGCCGTATATGGAGAGGTAATAATTTTCAAAATCGTTATTAATCAGCGCCGGTATTTGCTGCATTATTTTTTTTGGTTTTTATTACAAAGTTTTTCATCTTTTGCATTGTTTCTTTTGAAAGGAGGTGTTCCATTTTGCATGCGTCCGCCTCGGCGGTTTCCGGCGCGACACCCAGAAGATCTCTAAGGAAAGAAGTTAGAAACTGATGACGGTCCCTGATAGCCTGTGCTTCTATTTTTCCTTTCGCGGTAAGGAAAACCGTGCCGTAACGCTGGTGTTCCAGAAGCCCCTGTTCTTCCAGATTTTTTAGGGCTGTGAGTACCGATGGTTTGCGAACCCTGAGCCTGGAAGCAATATCAGTTACCCGGACTTCACCATCGTCACTGAGGAAACTGATAGTTTCAAGATAATTTTCCAGGGATTCAGTCATCATGTTATTCTTGTTTAATTCTGGCGTTTTGTCAACGCCTTCGGGTCATTGACAAATATTGCCATTATAAATGTTATGTGGCAGAATGAATTATGAAAAGATATTTGGTTTTGTGCGTACTTTCTTTTCTCTGTTTACAAATCCATGCGTTTCCTTCAAGTGAAACCGGAAATAAAGTTCTAACAATTTACGGAATAAGGGGGCCTTCCGGCCTGGGCATGATACAGTTGTTTGAAACTCCCCCGCGTATTGACGGCTTCGATGTCAGAATAGAAGCGTTGGCTTCTTCTGATCTTGTGGCTGCCCGTTTTATTGCCGGAGAAGCGCAAATAGGAATCCTTCCTCCTGATAGAGGGGCAAAAATCGCGTCATCGGGAATAAACATCAAGGCCGCCGCCGTAATTGGCATGGGTATGCTTAGCCTTTTGACATCTGACACCTTAGTAAACAGCATACAGGATCTCCGGGGAAAGACTGTAGAAGTAGCTGGTCAGGGCACGACCCCTGATTATGTGTTTCGGCGTATTCTTTTGAACTACGGGCTTAAGGCCGATATTGACCTAAGGCTTGGTTATTCCCTTGCCCCTCCAGAGATAGCCCAGTCACTAATAGCTGGTAGAATTTCCACGGCCCTTATTCCCGAACCCTTTGCCACCATGGCCATTGCTGGAAAACCGGATCTGCGCCATGTCGCAGATATTCAGAATGAATGGCACATAACTACGGGGGCAGAAAATTATCCTATGACGGTTTTAGCAGTGAATGGGAATTTTGCGGCGCAAAATCCAGTAGCGGTTTCTATCATTTTATCGGCTCTTGAAGATTCAATAAAATGGGTTTTAAGCCACCCGGCAGAAGCGGGAATTCTTGCGGAAAAACATGGTCTGGGTTTTCCTTCTGCGGCAGCGGCTCAGGCAATTCCCAGGAGTAACTATGTATTTATTCCGGCCAGGGAGGCTCGTGCTTCCATGGAAGCTCTTTTCCGGGTCTTTCTGGAATTCTCCCCGGAATCAATAGGAGGCAGCCTGCCGGCTGATTCTTTTTATCTTCTATGATAATAAAAAAGATAATGAAAAATGTATTGTGGTATGCGTCAGGCGTTGTCTTTCTCCTTTTATTCTGGGAAATAGCGTCAAGGATATATGACAGCGCTCTTATTTTTCCCGGCCCTTATCCTGTCTTAAAGGAATTCATCAGCTTGCTAAAAGACGAAAAATTTTTCTTGATGCTGGGCAGCACTTTTTTTAGGGTAATGATGGGAATGGTTATTTCCGTACCCTTGGGCCTTGCCTTTGGCATTGCCGCTGGTCTTGATAAACGTGCATCAGCTTTTTTTCATCCTCTGTTTTCGTTAATTTCCGCAACCCCTGTTATGTCGGTGATATTGATTGCCTTTCTTTTTCTAGGTTCAGAGCGTACTCCGGTTTTTACCGCTTTCCTTATGGTCTTTCCTGTTATGGCAGCTAACGCCGCAGAGGGCATACGCAGGGTTGATCCCCTACTTGTTGAATTATTTAAGGTGTATCAAATGTCGCTTAAAGAGCGGCTGCGGCATTTATACATTCCTTCCATTACGCCCTTTGTTCTTGGGGGGCTTAAGAGTTCGCTGTCTCTCTGCTGGAAAGTTGTGGTTGCGGCGGAGATTCTGGTACAGCCTTTTAGAAGCCTTGGAACGGGAATGCAGCAGGCCAGGGCACGCCTGGAAACGCCGGAGCTATTTGCTCTAACCTTAGCCACTGTTATTGCGGCTTCCCTTTGCCAGGGGATTATCAGCCTTATTATGAGGAAGGCCGCAAAATGAATAGCCAGGAAATGAAAATAGTAATCGAAGATCTTTGTTTTGATTTTAATGGTCACGATATTTTCAAAAATTTTTCTTTAAGTTTAAGCGCAGAGGATATGCCTTCTGTAATCCTTGGGCCATCAGGCTGCGGTAAAACAACCCTGCTGCGCTTAATTGCCGGCCTTCTGCCTTTTTCAAAAGGAAGTATCAGAGAAGGGGAGGGGACTTCTTTAAATGATGAGGAAACGCGGCCTGCACAAGAACCGCCGTTTTCTTTTATTTTTCAGGAAAACCGATTCCTGCCCTGGTACACAATACTAGAAAATATAGTGCTCCCCCTGGGAAAAATTTATGGAAAACAAGAGAGCAGGGACAGGGCTTTTTATTTCCTCGAACAAGTATCGCTTAACGATAAGGCCAAATCCTATCCCGATAAGCTTTCTGGAGGACAGCGGCAGCGGGCAGCCATTGCACGGGCCTTTGCGTACCCTGGAAAAATCCTCTTGCTGGACGAGCCGTTTCAATCCCTGGACATACCTTTGCGCATAGAACTAATGGACTTAAGCCTTGCCCTTCTGGAAAAAGAAAAACGCCTGGCAATACTGGTAACCCATGATCCCAGAGAAGCAGCGTATATGGGTAAGCGCGTAATTATTTTGGGCCAGCCGCCTTTAGGAATTGTTTTTGATGAGGTAATAAATTTATCAATAGAAGAACGCGGTTACGGATCAGCGGTGGCAGGGGAATTGGAAAAACGCTTAATTGAGAAACTAAAAGTCCCTAACCCCTAACCCCTAACTTCACCGCAAAGCAAACCTGACGGGATAACGATACCTAACAGCGACATTTCTGCCATCAGCTTCTGCGGGTGTAACTTTGATGCCGCTAAAAGCATTTTTCGCAGCTTCTCCAAAACCCCGGTTCTCCGGGTTTTCTCTGAGTATCTGTATATCCCGTATATTCCCCTGCGAGTCAATAAAGAGTTCTAGGTAAACAGTTCCTTCTATGCCGGAATTCAGTGCAATCCTTGGGTAAACAAGGTTTCTCCGTATTTGATCTTCCGGGAAAATGGGTTCTTTTGAGATTTTGCTCATGGGCAGATATTCAATAACAGCCACTTCTACGGTTTCATAAGTATATATTATGCCTTGGGTAATTATCAGATCCGGAACTTCGTCTACTTCGATTATGTTTTCTGCAATAGCTTCTACAGTATTTGTGAAAATTTCGGGCAGTGTATTAAGGTAAACTGGTGGCGGCTCTTCGTCTATATCAATAAGGTTTATGACAACGGCCTGCGATGTTTCAATGTTTAATTCTTTTGCAGCGGGAAACACCAAAAAAGCAAGCAGGCCTAGATGGAATAACAATACCAGCAGAAAGATATTCAGCCGTAAACTGTTTTCTTTTTCTTTTCTGCTTTCCATATCTATAAAGCCTTTACCACAAAACTGACAACCCGGTATTGAAGCAGTTGCAGAATTTCCAGCACACCCTGAACATGCATAAAAGACGTGTCCTTATCCGCGATTATGTGAACCCTGGTGTCAGGAGCATTGGTGTATGCCTCAATAATGCCCGCTTCAATAGTATGTATATCGCAATAAGTTCCGTCAAGATAAAGGTTTCCCTCGCGGTCTACCCATATTTCAAGATTGTTGTCTACGCTTACCCTTTGGGCAGTTTCGGCTAACGCATATTGGATAGGCACTTCCTTGCGGTAATTAATAAGCGCGACAAGCATTATGAATATAAGGAGCAGAAATGCAATATCGGACATTGAGTTGGTGGGAACTATCAGCTTTTTTCTTTTCCTGTTGAGTTTCATGGGTTGCTGCTCATCCTAAATGAAAAAGATTGCACTTCCAGTTTTTGTGCCAGCTCCACAAAAGAAACAACCTGCTGCCAGGGTGCGGCAGGATCAATGGTTAAAACTACCGCCAGTTCTGGCTGTTCCTGTAACGCAAGACGGATTTCATATTCCACCACGCTTCTATCCATTACAGTTCCTTCGTACAGAATAGTACCTTGGCTGTCCATGTCAAAGCGAAGAAGATCGCCCCTCTGTATAAGTCTTACAGAGTCCCTTGCCGGCAGATTCATTATAAAACCTTCGTTGACATTAAAGCCCGTTATAACCAAAAAATAAATAATGAGCTGAAAAGCAACATCGCTGGCAGCGCTGCCTTCGTAGTAGCCGGCTCTTTTTTTTCGTTTAAGATTCATGATAACCTTCTTCGACCGTACCTCGTTCCACGATTTCAATAATCAAATCCGAACAGGTCTTTTCCACATCAGCGGCAAATTTGTCTACAATATGGCTAAAAATAGAATGAGCAGCCATTGCCGCAATCGCGATTATAAGACCAAAAACCGTGGTAATAAGGGCTTCGTAAATACCGTTGGCCACTATTTGCGCGTTTACATCTACAGCCTCCGCTATAGACCTAAAAGCGCCAATCATGCCTGTAACGGTTCCCAGAAACCCGGTTAAGGGCGACAATGCCGCCAGGGCGGTCAAGAAATTGAAACCGCTTTCCAGGGAGTTTATGCAGGTAATTGCCTCTGCTTCCACAGCCTTTTCCAAGAGCCTTTCCGAAATCTTCCCGCCTTCGCCGGCGCGTTTAACCAGAACCAACAGTATTCTTGCGCCCATGCGGTGCTCAGTCTGACCCTCAAGAAAAGTCTCGGCCTCCTTGTACTTTCCGGCCAGGAGCAACTCTTCTATTTTGAGTTTCAAATCCTCCATGACCAGATTATGGCGGAGCAAATAGATTATCCGCTCAAGAATTAACGCGATAGCTGCAATTGAAAACAAAAGCAGGGGCCACATTAAGGCCCCGCCCAGAACGAAAAGCTCCAAAAGGGTAAAACCAGAAGCGCTGTCTGTCATTTGTTACCTCACTTTTTCCTGGTAAATTCCAGGCCGTTAAAATAGCTGAAAATATAATCCTTTACATACTCAAAATATATCCAAGAAATGCTTTCTTCCCAATCCCTAAGCAGGGCACCTGAATTCCGCAGTCCCCACAATTCTTCAGGGAAAAACTGCCTTGTATAATTTACATTCCACCTTATGTCGTTTGCCCGTACCCATTCTGCCCCATCTTCAGTATATTCCGGGGGTCTTTTGCTTCTGGATACAAGTTCGGGGAAAATTATACTCTTCCAATATTTCTCAAATTGTTTTTCTGAGGCAAAATTGTGTTTTGATCTACGGGTATCCATCCATTCCACCAGGGCTAGAATACGCTCGCGCCGGTTTCTTAGGCTTGCCAAAGCTTCGTTTCCGGCTATACGCGTTTCCTTATACCTTATACGGCCTGAGCTAATTTCACCAGTATCAATTTGCGAATGAAATATGAGCGTGCCATTATCACTATTCCATGGAAAGTATCCCTCCCCTGTAAGATCCAGGGTAAATTCGCTCCAGCCATGTATGTGGGAAGAGATGAATTCCAGGTGCGTAACAGTAAAATTGCTGCCACCAGGACGTATGCTTCCGTGTATTGTGATATTGGGATACGCGTTGCTCGAAATAACAATTTCTCTTGTGCTGTTTTCCAGAAGCACTATCTGCAATTCGTTGCGCGGTTTTCCCCGGTTGCGGTATAGCGAAATGGTACTTTCGTCAAACGCTCCACCTTCCAATAATTCCCCGGCCTTTTGGACCATGCTTGTACATTGGGTGAATAAGATGATGAGAAACAATACGGCTGTAACGTTTTTTGTTTTTTTCATTAAAAACTCCACCTAAAGCCAAATGATATCATAGGAATAGGCATCTCATAACTCGCGCTGTCGCTGCCTGTGTCTTCCTGCCCGGTATAGGAATTAAAAGAAGTATTGGCTTTGGCAACGTAAAACAGCGACATAAGGTTTTCTGCGGCTAAATAAATCTCTGTAAGGACTTTGCCGCTTTTGCTTGAAATATAAAAGGAAAGTTTCAAGTCCCAGGGTATAGACCAGGTTGTTCTGGTATTGTCATCATAATACGAATCACGCCTGTATCTGGTGACAGTTTGGAAAGGATCATCAAACAGTGGGTTATCTCCTTCATTATATAACTCAACAGGATAGGATTCTATTATGCCGACTTTGGCCATAGGTCTTCCGGTAGCTAAACCAATGCGCGTGTAGATATTGAAATTCCTAAAAGGTTTGAAATTAAGCACCAGATTTAAATTATGAAAACGGTGAAAGCTCGGATAATACCAGCCGGAGTCTCTTAATAGCATAACGCTGTCTTCTGATAATCCTGCCGGCCTTTCCGGCTCGTGGTATTTGGCATAGGTAAAAGTATAAGAAAGCCAGCCGTCCCAATAACGGCTTTCAAATTTCTGAAGCATCAGATCAAAACCCCAGATTAGGCCGTCTCCGTTGAATCTGTGTACTATATTTGTATTTGGATTTCCCGGTTCTGACAAAATATATTGATAGGCACGGTCAAAGACATACTTAAAGTAGCCTTCCAGATTAAAACTCCAGCCGCCTGTAAGATCTATTTTAATTCCCACTACAGAAGTCCAGGAACGGTTGGGCTTAAGGGTAAAGTCGTTAATGCCATCAACAGTAATTGTTGCTATAGCTGAATTCATGGAAGAGAACAACCCTGTTCCAAAAGTCAAGTCAAGGGATTCCACAATTCCCCGGTTTTTTAAAACATTATAATCAAGGTTCAGCCGGGGATTCAGAACCGGCATGGTTTGTATATCAAAACCTTTTCCTAAAAAATAAAGATGATCAATGCGCAGGCCCAGTTCCGCACCGAATTTTTTCCCCTGGCTGGAATACTCTCCTACTACATAAGCAGAACTGTGAAAACGCCTGTTGTTTACTTCGTTCTGAGCGTTAATGGGAAATTGTACATAATAATAGGGCGAATTATATTGAGGGAAAAGCGGATTGTTGTAATATTTTGGAAGATCTACTCGCCTTGAGAAAACAGCTCTCCCGTCCCAATCTGTAATATGTTGATTAAAAAGCTCATGAACGCCCGCAGCGAAAATGAACCCTGAGCCGAGATCCCAGTCAAAGTCTACCCTGCCTTGCGCATATATGCCTATTTCCGAGCTTATGAATTTTATATCAAGATAGTCTTCTGGGATACTGTAAAGGGGAGGATTTGGTAGACGGTTTCCTAGATTGTCTATCTCAAACACACTAAGCGTATCATAATCTATTTTCGCGTTAGCATTTGCCGCTATAAGCCCTGCCCCTACGGTTGCTTTAAGCAGCATGGAGGCTTGAGGGTTATAATTAAGTCCGGTAATAAAGAAAGTCTGAAGACTGTCCCAAATAAAAAGCATGTCTGACTCATAATCTAAATAGGGAACGTGTATTTGGTTGCGGTAATTCGCGCCCACCCCGTCCGCACCTATAAAAGCTGTACCGGTCCATTCCAGATCAGCGTTGAATCTGTAATTCGCGTTTATCTGGCCGCTCCGTATATAGGGCGCCGTACTAACAGCGTTGACCAGGGCAAGCTGCTCATTGTCAATGACTTTGCTCAGTTGCTGGGCAGCCCAAACATAAGGGCCCCAAAAAGTAACTCTTCCCATTATCATTAGCCCTCCCTTGCTGCCCAAGGGTAGGGAGACGTTCAGGTTTACTGCGCTCGTGGACAGCCCCAATTCCAGGGCCGCTGAAACAGGGTTTGCTTTTTTTGAAGTAACTTCCAGAAGGCCGGAAATAGTGTGCCCGTAGCGAGCGGAAAAAACCCCGTGAGAAAGCTGTGCGCTTGCAACCATATTCGGATCGAATATGGAAAATCCGCCTCCCCAATAGTAAGGAAATTCGATATAGTAACCGTCAAGCGCTGCTGTCATGTCCCCTGGACTTCCGCCCCTTATAGACGGCAGGGAGTTGAACATTCCCGAATAGCCCACGCCTGGCAAAAGTTTAATGGATGTCATTACGTCTTCGATAATGCCGATTTGTGAAGAACGCTCCAGGGCTTCCCCGGAGATTGCCACGCTGCGTCCGCTTCTGGTTTCGCTTACGCCAGGTCGCTGGGCTTCGATTAACAATTCATTTCCGACCAAGACGCCGCTCAAATAAAGGCCCAGGGTAAAACGTGCGCCGTTAACCGGAATATTCAGAAACCCGTTTTCGTATCCCGGATACGAAGCCTGTATTGTTACCTGCCTGTCATCGGGAACGGAAAGGGTAATTTTCCCGTCTTCATCGCAATAGGATACGGTTCCGTCCCAGGAACGTATGGCTGCTCCTTCTAGCGGTATGGACAAGTCCGCATCTTCAACTGTGATCTCAACATCTCTGCCGTAAAGCAGCGTTAGCGGTGATATTAACAGTATCAGCAGAATATATTTATATTTCATTAGAAACTCCACCTGATGCCGAATGACACCATTGGAATAGGTATGTTAAAATTTGGTGTGATGCTGCTGCGTAGGTCGTCATCGGTGTCGAAGGAAACCAAGGAAGCCAAAGAAGCATTGGAGTTATCAACATAAAACAGTGACATAAGGTTTTCTGCTGCTAAATAAATTTCTGTCAGAACTTTGCTGCGCTTGTTTGAAATATAAAAAGAAAATTTTAGATCCCAGGGTATGGTCCAAGCTGTTCTGGTATCTCCATCCGGCGTTCCCGAAGCTAAACCAAAGCGCGTATAAATATTGCAATTTATAAAAGGCCTAAAATTTAACACCAGATTTAAATAATGGAAGCGGTGAAAACTCGGGTAATACCATCCTTTGTCCGTTATTATTGTTTTCCCATTTTGGAATCCGGCGGTAGATTCAGGCATATGGTATTTGGCATAAGTATAACTATAGGTAAGCCAACCGTCCCAGTAACGGGTTTCAAATTTCTGGAGCATCAGATCAAAGCCCCAGATTATGCCGTTCCCGTTGAATCTTTGCCTTATAGATCCAGTAGCCGGTTGTTTATTCCTGTCTTCATAAAGGTACTGATAGGCGTGGTCAAAGACATATTTATAATAACCCTCCAGGCTAAGGCTCCAGCCTCCGGAAAAATCTATTTTTATTCCAGCCACAGAAGTCCAGGAACGATTGGGCTTAAGGGTATTATTACCAAGGCTATCCATATCAAGAAGACTAATAGAAGAATCCATGGAAGAGAACATTCCTGTTCCAAGAGTCAGATCCAGGGATTCTATAATCCACCAGTTCCTAAAAACATTAAAATCAAGGTTCAGCCGGGGATTCAGAACAGGCATGGTCTGTATATTGAAACTCTTTCCCTTAAAATAAAGATGATCCATGCGCAGGCCCAGTTCTGCGCCGAATTTATTTCCTGGGCTGGAATATTCAGCCAGTATGTATGCAGAGCTGTGAAAACGCCTGTTGTTTACTTCTGTGTCAAGAAAAGCCCATGCTCCGTTAAGGTCCTTTACGCTGTAGAATGTAATATATTGATTATAAAGTTCATGATAACCAGATGAGAGAATGAACCCAGATCCCAAGTCCCAGTCAAAATCTACTCTGCCTTGCACATATATACTGGTGTCAGAAGCATCGACAATCAAACCATCGTGAATGTTAATGTTTCTATCTATTCTCACACCTAAATCTGCGACTATAAGCCCTGCACCTGTGGCTGCTTTTATCAACATAGAAGGTTGCGGATTATAAGTGAGGCTGGTTATAAAAAAAGTCTGAATGTTGCCCCAGTTTGCGGATATGTCTGAATTATTGTCTTGATAATGAGCGCCTACTCCGTCTGTGCCAATAAAAGCTGTACCGGCCAATTCCAAATCTGCGTTAAATCTATAACTTCCGCTTATTTGAGCACCCCGTATATAGGGCGCCGTACTAATCGTGTTGACCAGGGCAAGCTGTTCATTGTCAACGACTTTGCTCAACTGTTGGGCAGCCCAGACAAAAGCATCCCAATAGGTAACTCTCCCTGTTAGCATGAGGCCGCCCTTACTGCCCAGGGGAACTGAGGCGTTGAGGTTTGTCGTGCTTGTGGTAATCCCTAATTCCATGGATGCAAAATCAGGCTCGGCTTTTTTTGACCTTACTTCCAGAAGGCCGGAAATTGTATGTCCGTACCTCGCAGAAAAAACCCCGTGCGAAAGCTGTGCGCTGGCAACCATATTCGGATCAAATATGGAAAAGCCCCCTCCCCAGTAATAGGGTATTTCGATGTAATAGCCGTCAAGCACCGCTGTCAGGTCCCCGGGACTTCCGCCCCGTATTGAAGGCTGTGCGCCAAACATACCCGAATAACCCACGCCTGGCAGAAGTTTAATGGATGTCATCACGTCTTCGATAACGCCGATTTGGGAACTGCGCTCCAGTATTTCCCCGGAAATTGCCACGCTGCGGCCTATCCTGGTTTCGCTTTCGCCAGGCCGTTGGGCTTCTATTAACAATTCATTTCCGACCAGGACACCGCTCAAATAAAGGCCCAGGGTAAAACGTGTACCGCTTGTCGGGATATTCAGAACTCCATTTTCGTATCCCGGATACGAAGCCTGGATTGTTACCTGCCTGTCGTCAGGAACAGAAAGGATAATTCTCCCGTTATCATCGCAATTGTATATAGTTCCGTCCCAGGAACGTATGGTCGCCCCTTCAAGAGGTATGGCCAGATCGGCATCTTCAACTGTGATCTCAACATCCCTGCTGTAAAGCAGCGTTAGCGGTGTTATTAACAGTATAAGTAGGGGTAAGTATTTTTTCATCAATGAGACCAATTACAGAATAGCGCAGTTTTAGGATTTAGGATATAGGATTTAGGATATAGGATATAGGATTTAGTAATCCCTAATCCCTCTTGATTCCAAGGCTTCCGCAGTCTCGGCGGCTTTTGCCATTAGCCTGTCCATTATAATGGGAACTATGGTGATAACTTTTCTTATACCGTTTTTGCCGCACCTGCTTTTCCATGCCAGTTCGGTATCTTCCCAAATCGCAAAAAATCTGGGAATAAAACCGAGCATCAATGAGATGGCAAGGCTAATTCTCAATTTTTCAAGATGAAAAAATTTTTCTGCGGAGGAAAGGGAGCGCCTGATTTCGCACATGGTAGTAACTGAGAAAAGAAGAGCCCCCGCGGAAAACGACAGGATCATACGCAGACCCAATACAAGTCCGTCAAAAAGGCTTTCCTGCTTTAGCATGAGGGGATTTATCTCAAGGGCTTGAAAGACGGTTATTCCCATAACAAGCATTACTATTGGAAGACTGCCCTTGAGCAATTCCCATGGGCGTATTTTTGCGCTAATTGAAAGCAGGATGATAATGCCTATTCCTATTGGAAGGAATGAATAATCAAATATGAAAATGGCCAGAGAAAGGCCCAGAAAGAAAATGAGTTTTATCCCTGTGGGAATAGTATATAAAAAACCTTTTCCCTTCCGGTAAGCCCAGGGGGTTCTGGAATTTTTTGGCACTATTTCATTCCAAAACAAACACTACCAAAATCCTCGTCGTTATTTCCAATTCTCCAGCCGGTACTATCGTTGAACCGACATCACTGGCCGTTTGTGCCTCAACGAATAATTGCTGGTTCATAAGTCTGTTACTACTTATTGGCGAAAACTGTTGATTCTCTTCCGATATGCTTAATACTTTAAGTATTTTGAGGTTTGATAGTTCTGCATATTGATTAGCCTTTTCAACGGCTTTTTGAAACGCAAGATCGCGGGATCTAATGTAATATTCAGTGTTATTTTTTACACTGAAATTTATTTGGTTTAATTCTATCCCATTTATTTGGATAAGCTGATCAATTATCCTGGAAATTCTATCATTGTCATTCTTAATATCGTCAATAGAAAATGTTATCCTTTGCTCGGCTCTTTGCCCGACTAGAATACGCTTGCCTGTATATTCATATTCAGAATTAAATGTTAATGAGGCTGTACTGATATTTTTGTCTTCAATATCTGCTTCTTTTAATATAGCTAAAGCCTGCCTTACCATTCTGCTAACTTCTTCCTGAGCCGCCCTTGTCGTTTGAGCTACGTTGCTTAAAGTGATAGACATCTGAATTACATCAGGCTGAACTAATACCGTACCAGTCCCGATAACAGAAATGGTGCTTTGATTTTGCTGTCTGTAGCTGGCGCAGCTTGATATGAGCAGAACAGCCAATAACAAAAAATATACCCACAAATGCTTTGTTTTCATAAAATTGTCTCCTTTACTATTGTATTCACATAATTATATCATTGCAGCCACGAACAGTTAAGGGCTGTCTGATATGTATGCCTTGGATCGCGGACACCCCAGTCTTTATCCATACGATCCAGAACTTCTTCCGGAATACCGGAAGCGCGTATAATGCCTTTATCCAATATGACAAGCCGGTCGGCAAGGGCCAGGACTTTTTCGAGTTCATGTGTAAGGATGATGACCGTCTTTTCTTGAGCTTTAAGTTCCTGAATTATCCTTAAAACTTGAATTACCCCGGGCCAGTCCAGGTTGGCAAAAGGTTCGTCAAAAATAATAGTTTCGCAGCCCATAGCCAAAACACCGGCAACTGCAAGGCGTCTTTTTTCTCCACCAGAAAGAAGCCTGGGGGCACAATCTTTTTTGGCGCTTAAGCTCAATCTGTCAGCAAGGTCTTCCAGCCGCTTCTCGATTTCCTGTTTGTCCAGCTTGAGATTCTCAGGGCCAAAGCGTATATCCTCTTCTACAGTTTCACCTATTATTTGCGCAGCAGCGTCCTGGAATACAAGGCCCACAGAAAGCCGGATTGTATTTCCCCATTGCAAAAGCGGTTTTCCTTTGTACATAATTTTTCCTTCGCTTGGTTCCATAAGCCCTGCAAGCATGCGCATTAAGATAGTTTTGCCCGATCCGTTGGAGCCCGCGATAAGGAGACATTCGCCTTCGTATATGTCCAAGTCTATACCCCTAGCACCAACATAACCATTGGGAAATTTTTTTACCAGGCCGCGTATGGAAAATAGTTCAGTCATACAGATAATTCGCCGCTGTCTTTCTTGCCCTTCTTGCAATGAGAACCGCCGCTATTCCCTTAAAGAAATCTCCCGGAAGATACGGAATAAAACCTGCTATTAAAGCCCTGTCCCAGTCCATTGCCGTAATGGTTTTAAGCCACATTATACCGGGCACGTATACTATCAAAAGCCCGGTAACTACTGCCGCGATAATACGGATTAAAGAAGCTTTTTTACCGGGCTTTCCCACGATTAAGCCTGCTGTCAGGGCTGTTAGCAGATAACCAACAAGAAACCCACCGGTCGGCCCGGCGAACCGCGTTATACCTCCGGTGAATCCAGCAAAGACTGGCGCTCCAAGCAATCCCGCGAGCAGAAAGAGCCCTACCGCAGCAGTCCCAAGGAAAGGCCCCAGTACAATTCCTGCCAGAACTACAAAAAGGTTCTGCAAGACTATGGGCACAGGCCCAATAGGAATGGCAATAAAAGTCCCACCGGCAATAAGGGCCGCGAAAAGGGAGACGAAGCAGATTTTTACCATTCTTTTGGCTTACCGTCAGGAGAAGTAATATTAAAAGTTTCTCCAGAAGGCTCTACCACATAAAATCCCTGCCCCAATGCGTAATTCTTCGCATTTTGCGTCATTACCACCCCAGCAACTGCGCCTAAAAACGTGCGCCTGTCGCCGTGCAAATCGGCATATACTCGCATTTTTTTAAGGCGTTTAACATGATCCTTTACATCTTCTGTGGTTAGCTTGGTTTTTACTTCAACCAGCATAGCTTTATCGCCGTTTTCCAGTTTGATGTCAATTTCCAGGAATATATTATTATCATAATCGCAAACTTCGGCATTGGGATATGCATTTGGAAAGCTGAGGCCCATTTCCCAGAATTTTTTTTGCAGATTAGGCGCAACCATATATTCAACAATTTCGCCGAAACGGTTGGTAAATTCCCCAAACCGTTTATTGAAATCCTTTTGGGCTTCTTTTATCTGCCTATCGGTTTCTTTTTGCCGTTGCTCAGCTTCTTTTTGGGCTTCTTTCTGCCGCTGCTCGGCTTCTTTTTGGGCTTCTTTTTGCAGTGCGGCAACTTCCTGCAAAGCTGCCCAGACCGTCTGGAAATTAGGGGACTCTACATTGGTTTGTGTGGTTTCCATGCT
>JAIRUO010000060.1 GCA_031254385.1 Treponema sp.
TATTGCCTGGGATTTCCCCCCTGATTCACGGATATCATATAAAGATTTGGCCCTGTTGAGCAGATAATCAAAGTCATTTATATAATATTTCATAACTTTTTGCAACGCCTCCGGGCCATAAAATTTTAAAATATCCGCAGGGTCCTTCGGAGGCGAGGCCTCCGGGCCATATATTTTTAAAATATCCGCCGGATCTTTCGGAAGCGTCGCCTCCGGGCCGAAAACTCCTGATATACCGGAAGTACCAATCGGAGGCGTATCATTATTTATCGGCAGGTTTTGCGTTTCGGGGCTTTGAGGAACTACAACTCCGCAGGAAAGTCCGTTATTCCTACAGGTTAAGATACCTTTTACCGCAGCTCTCTGCCCGGCTTCGTCAGAATCGAAAACCAAAATGGCTTTTTCTGCCCATCGGCGCAGTAATTTGGCCTGCTCGTCGGTAAAAGCGGTTCCCAGGGGCGCTACGGCATTGGCAATTCCAGCTTGATGAAGGGCTATAACATCCATGTACCCTTCTGCAAGGTAAACCGTCTTGGTTTTCCTTATCTCCGCAAGAGCCAGATTTATAGCAAAAAGGGTTTCTCCTTTCTTGTAAATTTCCAGTTCTGGCGAATTGATGTATTTTGGCGCCTTGTAATCCTCTTGGTCTTGAGCATTATTTTCCAGGAACCGGCCCCCAAAGGCCACTACCCTGCCTTGCCTGTCGGCTATGGGAAACATCAGCCTTCCGCTAAAAAGGGCCATACCCGGATGGCGCATTGAAAAAAGTCCTGAATGGGCAAGAAATTCAGATGAATATCCCTTTTGCATAAGGAATTTATGCATCCATTGCCTGTCTGCAGGTGCGTATCCTAACTGAAAAAGATCGATCATCTGCTCGTTAAGGCCCCTGCCTATAATATAGCGCTTTACCGCTTCCGATTCAGCATTTTTCATTAAAAAATGATGAAAAGTACCGGCCATACGCCTGTATAATTCAAATAATGCCTCTTTTCTTTGAATTATTTCATCTTTGTTAGTTTGTACTCCGTTGCTACTGTCGTTGTCGTAGATAACTTCTACCCCAAACTTATTCGCAAGCTGTTCTACGGCTTCGGGAAAACTGAGCTTGTCCATTTCCATGACAAAATTTAAAACAGAACCGCCCTTGCTGCAGCCAAAGCAGTAGTACGATTTAAGCTCCGGGTTGACAGTAAAAGAAGGGGTTTTTTCATTATGAAAGGGGCAAAGCCCCCACCAGCGGCCACCGCGCTGTTCCATACGCACATATTCACCAATGACGGCAATGGCATTAATGCGGTTATTTACTTCGTCAATGGTATTACGAGAAATTAATGCCATAAGAGCTAATAACCCTTTGGGATTAACGCGCCCGCCTGTATATGATCATCCAGGGTGCGCGAAAAATAATGCCGCCCCGCTTCTGGATCGGTTAGGCGGAAGTAAAAATAATCGGAGTCTCCCGGAAAAAACGCGGCCCGCAGGGCAACTGCGCTGGGAGCGGAAATTGGTCCGGGCGGCAAGCCCGGGTACATATAGGTATTATAGAGGTCCCGGATTTCCAAGTCCCTGTTGTACAACACTGCGGGATGTGGCCTCCCCTGGATTTCTGTAATAACGTATTCAACGGTTGCACATGACTGTAGGGCCATATTGATCTTTAGGCGGTTATAAAATACCCCTGCCATTACCGCAGCTTCTTCCTCTACCCTGTATTCCCTTTCTACTATTGAAGCAAGGATAACCCGGTTATTTATCTCCGAGCTTGTCATAAGTAAGGACTCTGGCGCGATTTCCGCCAGCCGTGAAAAAAAGGTATCAGCCATAGTTTGCACTACCCTTTCTGCCGGATAGGTAAGGGGGAAAAGGTAAGTATCTGGATAGAGATAGCCTTCCATGGTTGCTCCTGGAATCTGAAATTGATCCCGCAGGCTCAGCGAAGATGCTGCAGCAAGGAAGTCCTCTGCGCCGCATATCCCGGCCTGTTCCAGAATGGCGGCGGTCTTTTTTAAGGTTACGCCTTCGGGTATGGTAACGCGGACAAGGATCTGGCTGCCCTGTACCAGAAGGGAGTAAATGTTTAACTGGCTTGCGGGCAGTTCAATTTGGTAAGTCCCGGTCTTAATATAATCTTTTTCCACTACAGAAAGAAAACGCCATAAATACTGGCTGCGTATTATTCCTACTTCTTCCAGACGCTTTCCAACGGATATGGCGCTTTCTCCGTTTCGCACTTCCAAGAAAAGGATATTTCCTTCTTCAAGCCTGAGCGATGAATCGTCTTCGCGTAATGTTATTCCTTGAGTTTTAGCTATATCCGGGGCTGAATTAAAGTATATAAAAATCCCGAAAACCAGGGCAATTAAAAAAAGCCCCAGGGCAAGGAGTATGCTTAGTATTTTAAAAAACATTTTAATAAACGAAGGCATTATTCCTCTATCGTTAGTTACGAAGAGCCGAAATCTCTTCAATTTCCCTAATACTCAGCCTGGAATAGAGCATTTTTTCGATCCTCTGGAGTATGGATAATTCATCATCTCTTAGTTTTGATTCTTCTGGTTTGAGCTTGCGGTAAAGGCATTTGCACTCCTTAAAGTTCAGTAAAAGGCTGAGCTCTTGTAAATCCAATGGATTCTTGTCCATTTATAGGCTAATCTCCAGCCCTTCGACAGCCAGGGTGATCTTGATTCCCTTGATATTCACCCTTTCCATATACCACCTGGCGGATTGCAGAATATTGTACAGCTTCCTGTCATCGTAAGCGGGGTCATGATGAAAGAGCACCAGGTGCTTTATACCCCAATTCGCGCTGAAATCAACCGCCAAACTAAAGGCACTGTGCCCCCAGTTATATTTTTCTATGGCTTCTCCTAGAGTATATTGCGTATCGATAACCAAAAGGTCGGCCCCCTGAAAATAAGCGGCGTTTTCTTCTTTTCTGGCAAAATCTTCTGATGTAAGTTCTGTATCTGTGGCAAAAATAAATTTATGTTTCCCATCGTCTACTTTATATGAATACGAGTCGCCTGGATGATTCATTTTTTTCCAGGTAATTTTTGCCTCTGGAAAATCAACTATTTCGGAAAGAATACAGAATTCTTTTTCAGAAACCATGGAATCCATGTGCACTGGAAAATAGGGGGGCATCATCTGATTGCAGATTATTTCTTCTAAATCGGGCTTGGGAGAATAAAATTTTAATTTTACCGACTTATCATAGCCGGGGGCAAAGAAAGGCAGGCCCTGAAGATGATCCCAATGGAAATGAGAAAGAAAAATTTGGTAATTCTTTGGCTTTATCTTTTTTTTGATTTGGGCCATCCCTAATTCCCTAAGCCCCGAGCCGCAGTCAAATATTAAGAGGCTCTTTGGATCGCCCAGGCTTACGCTTACCGTGGTTGTATTGCCCCCTACGGTTCCAAAAATCCAGGGCGGCAGCCCCGCGAGAAACTTTTCCCTGTTTTCTTCGCTGGCAATATCATCCGGTGTAAGCCGTTCAAGCACAGCGGAAATTTTGCTTTTAATTTGCGAAGGATGAAGCGGGGCCGGTATAGAACCCCTTACACCCCAAAAATGGATTTTCACCTATAAGTTCTCCCGTTTTCTGCTTATTGCTGGTTCTGACTCTTGCTTATCCAACAGAGCCTCAATTTCTTCCATACTGTAGGCTAATCCCTGGTCAACGCCCGGACAAGTTGCTCCGGTTCTTTCCCAAAATTCCCTGGATCTCATTATATCGGGCCAAAAAGGAAAAACCCTACATTGTAGAGGTCGGGAATTGTAAACCTTGCAGCCAGAATCCCAAAAAATACAGTCAAGATCGGCTTTTTCCTTTAAGGAAAGTCGCTCAATATTGGTTAGAGAAGGTATCCAGCGGCAATAGGTCTTTATGAACTGGTCTATAGCCAACTGACATTCGCAGGCCAGTCTGGAAACATCATTTTCTGAAAGAAAAACGTAGCCGCTTTCGTGCCTACAGCAGTCTGAACAGCGGGTACAGGAGAAACTTAGGCCCTTGGCGTAAAAAGGCAGGTTTTTTGTCATTAATGTTACATTCTATCACAAATTAATGAGTTTTTCAAGTAGCTAAGTATTGGTTGACTTATAAATTTCAATTTGATAGTATTTTAAAGGCAAAAAAATAATGGGGTATTTATGGAAAAAACTAGTCAGCCCGATAAAGATGGCCCGGATATAGAAGAACTAAAGGGTTTGGCAGAGGGTTACCTTACGCGTACTTTCAGCCGGCATCTTAGTAGCGACGATTTTCGGATTAGCGAATTGTCACCTGTACCTGACTGGAATATCTCAAACGAGGAATTTGGCCATTATAATATACAGGGGAAGTTTAAAAATTTTGCCATAAACGATCGGATATTATCCGGCAGACTGGAAACCAAGATAAAGGTGAGAAAGCAAACAGGCCAGAGCAGGAGTCCGAGTATTGAAGAAAAGGATAACAAGGAAATTATCGTCACGCTCTTAGTTGACGACCACTTGTCTGACGAGCTTAGGGATGCATTAGTCAAAGACTATATCTATAAAAACTATGATAACCCTCTTGGAATTGATATAAAAAAAGAAAGGCTGGAAGTGTATCCCGATAAAATATACAGTTATGCAACAGCCGTCGTGAATAATGCTTCAATCGTATATTTAAAGGCAGTATTTGAGAAACCACAAGTTAAAGAAGAGAAGGTGAACATTTTCTTCATAAAAGAGACTCCCTGGCAGTTAAACAGGGCCGAAGTAGAGTCTTCCGCAAAAATCCCGGATTTCAGCAGAATAAGAAAAGATATCAAGGATAGATTATTTGAAATGGTGCGCACGCAACATTTTGATTTTTGTGGCAAAGTCAGAGTGGGGAATCCAAACCCAAATTTATCAAAGATTGAATCTATTTCAAAAATGGACCCGGTAGAAGCAAATCTTGATAGTGTAAGAATTGAGATAGACCTGGAATATTTAGTGAAATGGTGGGGTCTTCCGGGAAGTTACAGAAGGTATAACGTATTGGCCTACGTTCATTATAAATATATTCAGACTGAGGAAAAATGGGAGTATGAGTCAATAGAGAGTTTAGTAAAAGACAATATAAAAATGAGGTAATGTTCCGGGTTTAGGTGCCAATATCGCCAGCATTGGCAGGAATGCGGAGCGTAAAGCATGAGCCTTCCCGTGCATGGCTCTCCACCTCTACCCTGCCCTGGTGAAGCATGGCAATGTGCCTGACTATGGCAAGGCCAAGTCCGGTGCCGCCGGCCTCCCTGCTGCGGGCTTTGTCAACACGAAAGAAGCGCTCAAAAATGCGTTCCTGATACTCGCGTGGTATGCCGATACCTTTGTCCTTCACCTTAATGATGAGTTCACATCCTGCAATTTCAGCATCAACCTTAACCTTGGATGACGAGGGCGAATACTTGATGGCGTTGTCAAGCAGATTGATGAGGGCCTGGATAATAAAAGGGCCGTAAAGAACAGCGGAAATATCCGCGCAAGAGACTTTTATTTCAATGTTCTTTGCTTTTCTTTGGGGCTCAACAGAATTGACAGCTTCCTCAAGAAGTCCAAGGATACTGGTTTCTGTCATTTCGAGCCTGGGGCTTTCTTCATCTTCAAGGCTTACCAGGGTTAAGAGATCGTTGGTAAGGTTTTCCATAGTTACGGCGTTTTTTAAGATTATTTCCATGCCTCCAATTAACTCATCGTAATCGGGCTTCTGCTCCAGCATGGTTTCCGAATAGCCTTTTACAAGCTGAATGGGCGTGCGCAGCTCATGGGAAACATTGGCGGCAAAATCTTTGCGGACCTTTTCAAGCCTGCGGAGCCTGGTAATGTCGCTCAAAAAAAGGACTATGCCGTGTTCTTCTATTGGGGAAATATAGACCAGAAAAAAAAGCTGCTTTCCACCTTTATAAATGGTTATTTCAGATTCCGCTGGCTCATTGTTCAGAGCGGCATTTTTAGCGGCTTCTTCTAGCTCAATGGAAAAGCTAGCCTCCAGGAGTGACTGCGCGTTCTTTGGTATATCAAATATCGAATGGGCTTTGGCATTTGCGCGTAAGAGCCGTAAATCAGAATCCACAATAAAAACCGCTTCCGGCATTGCGTCAAAAACAGCTTCAAACAATCTATCGTTCATTGCGTTCTAAAACGGTATCCGACTCCGCGTATAGTTTCAATTAGCGATCCGGCATCAGCCAGCTTACGGCGTAGGCTCAGGATCTGCACATCAACGGAACGGTCTGTTACAGGGTAATCCGAGCCGTGGACTGCTGATATTATCTGATTACGTGAAAACACCATATTGGGGTGGGAAAGAAAATGCTTGAGCAGGGAAAACTCCGTTGCGGATAATTCCAGAAGGGTTTCTCGGTTATATGCCTCGTGCCTTATAGTGTCGAGCGTTAACTCCCCAATACGGAACTGCGTTTTTTCTGACTGGTTTTCTTCCAGCCTTCGCAATACGGTGCGTATTCTGGCCGCCAGAACTTTGGGGCTGTATGGTTTTACTACATAATCGTCCGCGCCCAGTTCCAGACCTGCCACTATGTCCGCTTCCTCGCCACGGGCTGTTGCCATGATAACCGGGGTATTTTTTTCCTGACTGTCCAGTGCCCTTATTTTTTTGAGCGTCTTAAAACCGTCCATGCCCGGAAGCATGATGTCCAGCACTATGCAGTCTGTCTTCTCTTTCTTAATGAGCTCAAGACCTTCTTCCCCGGTTTTTGCCATGATGAGCTTCCAGCCTTCATTCTTGAAGGCTAAGGAGAGCAAATTCTGTATATCAGGATCGTCTTCAATAATAAGAATAGTAACTTTGTTCAAAAATACTCCACTAATTCAGTTCTTCGTGTTTGGCTTCAACCATATATATTATACCTTCGCATATATTTACAATATGGTCTCCCATGCGCTCAAGATAGCCTGAGGTATTGAGCAAGCGCACGGCCTTTTTTACTCCGCCTTTTTTTTCTTTAATGAAGCCAAGAACTTCTTCCGTCAAGAGTTTATGCTGCTCATCTATTGATGGGTCCATATCGGCAACATTGCGGGCGGCCTTTGTGTCTTTTGCAAGAAAAGCGCTTATGGACAGACGGAGCATCTCCTGGCCAATTTCTGCCATTTTTTCAATATGTTCAAGGGAACGGAGAGACGGCTCACCGGACAGCTTTGACGCGGCTTTGGCAAGATGCACAGCGTAATCCCCAATGCGCTCAAGGTTTCCTGATATCTTGAAGATAGTTACCGACTCCCTAAGATCTCCTGCAACAGGGTGCTGGGTGGCCATTAAAACTGCGGTCTCATCCTCTATTTTTTTTTGCATGGCGTTGACAATTTTGTCGTCGGCCTTTACTTCCTTTGCCAATTCCTTGTCCCCGTTCCTTAGGGCGCTTAGGGCCTTGCCTATATCTTCTTCGACACGGGAAGCCATTGCCAGAATATCATGGCGGAGTTTATCCAGTTCTCTTTGCAGTATGTTTTTTTCGTTCATATTACTCACCTCCAGAAAAACCTAAAACCTCAACCAAATTTGCCGGTAATATAATTTTCGGTACGTTTGTCCACGGGATTTGTGAAAACTTCTTTGGTATCTCCGTATTCAATGATTTCTCCCAGAAGGAAAAAAGCAGTTCTGTCGCTGATCCTGGAAGCCTGGTGCATGGCATGAGTTACTATAATAATGCTGTAATCCTTTTTAAGTTCCCAGATAAGTTCTTCGATGCGGCCCGTGGCTATAGGGTCAAGGGCGCTGGTAGGCTCATCCATCAGTATGATTTCCGGCTCCATTGCAATGCTGCGAGCTATACAAAGCCGCTGCTGCTGGCCGCCAGAAAGGCTAAGCGCAGATTTTTTGAGCCTGTCCTTTACCTCGTCCCAGAGGGCGGCCTTGACCAGAGAAGTCTCCACCAGTTCTGAAAGTTTTTTCTTTTCTCCAAGGCCCTGCATCCTGGGCCCGTAAGCCACATTATCAAATATACTCATGCTAAAGGGATTGGGCTTCTGGAATACCATGCCTATACGCCTTCGCAGATCCGTTACGTCAACATTGCTAAAAATATTCTGGCCGTCAAAGAGCACTTCCCCTGTTGTGCGGCAGGAAGGAATCAGATCGTTCATGCGGTTAAAAATTCTGATAAACGTGGATTTGCCGCAGCCCGAAGGCCCTATTAAGGCGGCTACTTCCTGTTTTCTTAGAGTAAAATTAACATTTTTTAATGCCTGGAAATCCCCGTAGAATAAATCAAGGTTCTTTACAGTTAATTTATCTTCTTGCGGGATTTCATTGTCGCTCATATCAGTCCTCCCAGTTTCTTTCTGAATCCTGATGAAATGATTTTTGTAATGGTATTAATTATGAGGACTAGAATAATAAGAACCGCGGCTGTGGCAAAGGCTATCCCGAAATCGTCGGGGTTAATGGCTTCGCTGGTTAAATAATAAAGATGAATAGTCAAGGTCCTGCCTGACTCAAAAATTGATTTAGGTATGTTCTTGGTTATGCCAACAGTAATAAGCACAGGCGCAGATTCACCTACAACCCTGCCTATAGCCAGAATGACCGATGTTACAATGCCCGGCAATGCCGAAGGCAAAACGACATGGATAATCGTCTGAAACTTTGTCGCGCCCAGGGAAAGCGAGCCTTCGCGGAATGAATCAGGAATTGATTTTAGGGCTTCCTCTGTGGTTCTGATTATGACAGGGAGTATCATTAT